>JBDKJU010000199.1:0-3292 GCA_039796435.1 Pseudomonadota bacterium
ACGTGCTTGTAGTCGGACGGCTCCATATTGCCGCGCAGCTTGTCGGCGGCCTTGAACATCTCGGCCTCGAAGCCGAGATGACTGCCATTGTTGTTTATTATTTCGTCTTTGGCCATGTTGATTGTCGTTCCTTAAATTGTTTTTGCTCGCATCAGCGTGGCCTTATCCTAGTCGGTTGCCAGCTGTTGGCAGGCATTAGGCTGGCTTAGTTTCTGCGCGTGAGCGTCATGGTGGAGCCCATCCATTCGGGGTCGAGTTTCATGATGAAGCTTTTGCCAAAGGTGGCCTTGGTGACGCTCTCATCATCGGTGATGATGGCGCGCACGCCAAATACCTCAATCTGCCCCAATTTCACCAAACGCAAGTCAACCGGATAATGGGTAATTATTTTTTTGCCTTTGGTGAATTTGATGGGCTTTAGAAATTTAAGCTTGGGGGTGTTGGGGTCAGGTTTGGCGGCACCCACCATGCTCGGATTGGCATTGGGGTCTTCGCGATAGGGCAGGCGGATGCGCTCGGCCTCGGCGGCGGGGATGATCACCCCGGGGGTTTTGACATCGACCCAGGCATTGAGGGGCTGGTTGAGTATCACAAAGCTGTTGCTGTATTTGCCCTCGGCATCGGCCATCATGGCAATGCTGTGCTGTCCCAGAAGGTTTTGCGCCACCACCACCAATCGGCCAGGGCTCAGCACTTCTTCCACGCCGCGAAAACGTACCGTGGCTTCATCGGCGCTGAGCTTTTGCAGGTAGACGCCTTGTTCGCTGTACTGATGCAGGGCAAGCCGCGTAGCGCGGCTGTCGATGCTGAACAGGGCCTCGCCTTTGTTTTTATTGATGGACAGCAACTTGACCACAGTGGCCTCGGCCACACCGCAAAGGAGCACAAGCAAAATAAGAAGATACGGCATCACATTTGCTGCCAGGGAAGGTTGTCAAAGCGCCAGCCATTTTTGGTGTTGCGGTGAAAGCCCTCGTCAAGGTCGCCTTCAAAGCCATGTTTGACATGGGTGACATCGGTAAAGCCAGCCTCTTCAAGGCTCTTGCCAGCGTCTATGGTGCGGCGGCCAGAACGGCAAATGAGCACCACGGGACGGTCGAGTGTGCCGGCCACCAGCTTTTTGATTTCACGCACGAAACGCGGATTGGGTTCCCAGTCGGGGGCATCGTGCCAGGCCACGTGCTCGGCGCCGATGGGATGACCGACGTATAAAAATTCAATTTCAGTGCGTACATCGACCAGCACGGCATCTGGGGTGGCATGTAAAAAAGCATGCGCCTCTTTGGGGCTTAATTCTTTCATGGTTGTGTGTGATAGGATAGAGGGCTAATCGTTCCAAACGGTCCCAAGTGGTACCGGAGTATCTGTGTCTATGAGTCAACGTCTGCTGCAACTTCAATCGGCCTTAGCAAAACGCATTTTGGTGCTCGACGGCGCCATGGGCACCATGATACAGCAATTGAAACTCTCCGAGACCGAGTTTCGCGGCAAGCAGTTTGCAGACCGTGGGCAGTACCCCAAAGACCTGGCGGGCAATAACGACATGCTCGTACTCACCCAGCCTGAGCTCATCAGCGACATACACAGGCAGTATCTGGCGGCGGGTTGCGATATTTTGTTGACCAACTCGTTTAACAGCACACGCGTGTCGCAGGCTGAGTATGGCATGCAAGAACAGGTAGTGGCTTTGAATCATGCCGCAGCGAGGCTGGCACGCACAGCCGCAGACGCGTTCAACAGCCCCGCGCAGCCACGTTATGTGGCGGGGGTGCTGGGGCCAACAGCACGCACCGCCTCATTGTCACCGGATGTCAACAACCCGGCGTTTCGCAATATTTCTTTTGATGAGCTGGTGGCAAATTATCAAGAGGCCATGATTGGGCTGGTCGAGGGCGGTTGCGACATTATCTTGATCGAGACCATATTTGATACCTTGAACGCCAAGGCGGCGGTGTTTGCTTATGAGAAATATTTTGCCGAGCACCTCAAGCAAGAAAAATTGCCCTTGATGATTTCCGGCACCATCACCGATGCCTCTGGCCGCACCTTGAGCGGACAGACACCCACGGCGTTTTACCATTCGCTGCGCCACGCCAGACCAATTTCCATAGGTTTTAATTGTGCTTTGGGGGCAGAGGCCCTGCGTCCGCATCTTGCCGAACTGGCCAAGGTGGCCACGCTGCCGGTGTCCTGCCACCCCAATGCGGGCCTGCCCAATCCGTTGTCGGAGACGGGTTACGATGAATTGCCTGAACACACGGCCAAGTATCTGGGCGAGTTTGCCCGCTCTGGGCTGGTGAACATAGTGGGGGGATGCTGTGGCACCACGCCGGCCCACATCGCGGCCATAGTCAAGGCCGTGCAGCAACAGAAGCCGCGTCAACACGCATGAAGCCACATGAAAAAAGAAGCTGAAATTTACTGCCCCGAGCAACAGTGCGGCTGGCGGCCTGGCCTCACCGCCAAGTGGGACTGTATTCCCAGCTGTGGTACGGTGTTCAACACTTTTTTATCGCGTGGCACCTGTCCCGGCTGCGGCTATCAGTGGACGCGCACACAGTGCCTGTCCTGTGGCGAGATCAATCTGCACGAACGCTGGTACCACTACCCGCCAGAAGATGATTTGCCCAGTGAAGAGCAGCGCATAGAAGACTTAGCAAACGCTTAGCGCACTTGCAAGAGTTGTTGCAGATCAGCAGTTATTTTGGCGACAGGTGCTTGGTGCGGCAGCAGCAGGCGCACTCGCCCTTGACGGTCAAAAACGTAGCTCTGGGTGGAGTGGTCGACCGTATAGGTGCTGGGTGAAGCGCCGGCGGATTTTTGATAAACCACTTTGAACTCATCGGCGGCGCTTTTGGTTTGTGCCAAGCTGCCGCGCAAGCCGAGAAAGCTGGGGTCAAAGGCAGGCACATATTGACGCAACAGCGCTTCGGTGTCGCGCTCAGGGTCCACCGTCACAAACAAGACCTGCAAATCTTTGCCTTTTTCGGCCAGCGCCTGTTTGACCCCAGCAAACGTGGCCAATGTGGTCGGGCAAACATCCGGGCAATGGGTAAAACCAAAAGAGACGATCACCACCTTGCCTTTGAAGTCAGCAAGCGTGCGGGGCTTGCCATGATGATCGCTGAGGGTGAGTTCACGGGCAAAGGCGGCTCCGGTGATGTCGGTGTAGGTGAATTTTGGCTTGTCGGCAGGTGCGCAGGCAGCGATCAGCAAGGTCAACAGGGACAGCAAGGACAGCAAAAATTTAGACATAGTGGTCCACCAACAAGGCCGCGAATAACAGCATTAA
>JBDKJU010000200.1:0-8208 GCA_039796435.1 Pseudomonadota bacterium
CCTCGTGCCTGTCTCTGATCAAGCACTACGGGGCAGATCGGGTGGCGGTGTTCATGGGCACCTCCACCAGTTCGATCAAGAGCACGGAGGAGGCCTATGAACGTCAGGTGGATGGGCAGTTTCCACCGGATTTGCAGCGTCCGCTGATTCACTCCATGCACAGCTTGGGGCATTTTGTGCAAGCGCTCCTAGGCACCACGGGGCCATGCATGACGGTGAACACGGCCTGCAGTTCAAGCGCCAAAGTGTTTGCACAGGCAGAGCGCATGTTGCGCCTTGGCTTGATTGATGCGGCCGTGGTCGGTGGGGTAGACACCTTGTGTGGCAATGTGTTGTTCGGGTTTAACTCGCTGCAGTTATTGTCCAATGAGATGTGTCGGCCTTTTGACCAGACCCGTAAAGGCATCAATCTGGGCGAGGCTGGCGGGTTTGCCTTGCTGTGCAAAGAGGGTGCGCCCCACATGCCTAGGCTTTTGGGGTGGGGAGAATCCAGTGATGCCCACCACATGTCTTCGCCACACCCGCAGGGGCTAGGTGCCGAGTTGGCCATGCGCGGTGCCTTGTCGCGTGCAGGTCTGGTGGCGGCGCAAATTGATGCCATCAATGCCCACGGTACCGCCAGTTTGAAAAATGATGAAATCGAGGCCATGGTGGTGGCGCGTCTGTTCCCCAGCACTGCGCGCATGTCCAGCACCAAGGCCTATACCGGTCACACCTTGGGCGCGGCGGGCATAGTGGAAGCGGTGATTGCGCTCATGGCTTTGCAAGAGCAAACCGTGGTGGGCAATTTAGGCTGCACGCAGACCGATGCGCAGGCCGCAGAACATCTGGCAACACAACATGAGCCTAAAGACTTGCGTACCCACATGTCCAATAACTTTGGGTTTGGGGGCAATAACTGCTCCTTGATATTCCAAGCGGGCGGGGCGTGAACCAACAATGAATTCTCAATGAACTACCACTTAGACGGCATTGCTTACTGGCGCAGAGACAAGGACAAAGCCATCACCTCTTGGGCCATGTTGAAGAGCAAGACCACGGCCGCCGCAGACAGCAAGCCCGCCGCCGCCGTGCTCGCCGCCAGTGAGCGACGTCGTGCCCCGGAGACAGTGGCTCTGGCGCTTGAAGTGGCGCACGCTGCCTGCTTGGATGCCGGCCGTGAGGCCAAAGATCTGCCGGCTTTTTTTGCCAGCAGTTATGGCGATCTGGCGGTTTGTGATGCCATGTGCAGCACGCTGGCACAAGACCCCACCTTGGTGTCGCCGATTAAATTTCACAACTCTGTGCACAATGCTGCGGTTGGTTACTGGACCATGGCCACGGGCTGCATGCATGCCAGCAATGCCCTAGCAGCGTATGAGCAGACTTTCGCGCAAGCCTTGCTTGAGACCGTGGTGTATGCTCATGCCGAACGCACCGCCTGCCTGCTGGTGGTGTATGACATCATGCCGGTGGGGGCGCTCGCCAGTGTGGTGCGTCAGGACAGCAACACGGCGCTCGCCCTGGTGGTGTCGCCGACGAAAACAGCTCAGACCCAGTGGAGCCTGAGTTATCGCTCTCAAACAATCGACGCATTTTTAGAACAACTCATCCATGAATGTTGATGTCAGTATTTTGGGGGGCGGCCTTGCTGGACCGACACTGGCCCTGCAATTGCAAAAAACTTGCCCTGAACTCAGCATTGCCGTGGTGGAGAGACGCAAGCATCCAGTGCCCGAGGCGGCGCACAAGGTGGGCGAGTCCACGGTGGAAATTGGGGCACATTATTTTGAACATGTGCTGGGCTTGGGCCCACATTTAAAAACTGAACAAATCCGTAAATTTGGTTTTCGTTTCTTTTTTTCAGACGGACAAGAGCAGCTGGACCAGACCTTGGAGCTGGGGGTGCGCACGGCCATGCCCGTGCCCAGCTATCAGATTGATCGTGGTATTTTTGAAAACTTCTTGGCTAAGGAAGTGCAGCGCCAGGGCATGCACTTTATCGACAGTGCCCTGATCAAGACCATTGACCTGAGCTCTCAGCACGTGGTGTACAGCAAGGACGGCGAGGAACATTCGCTGCGCAGTCGCTGGGTCATTGATGCCAGTGGTCGTGCCGGTTTGCTGAAACGCAAACTCGGGCTTGCCAAAGACAATGCACACAAGGCCAATGCCGTGTGGTTTCGCGTCAAGGGCAAAATCAACATAGATGCATGGAGCGATAGCCCAGTGTGGCGTGGGCGTTGTAGCCCCCCCGAACGCTGGCGTTCCACCAATCATCTGTGTGGACGCGGCTATTGGTTGTGGCTGATTCCACTCGCTGGCGATGCGCATTCAGTGGGTATCGTGGCCGATGCGCAGACCCATCCTCTCGTCGAGATGAACAGTTTTGACAAAGCCATGAACTGGATTCAAAAGCATCAGCCGCGTTTGTTTGCTGAGCTGGACGGCAGACGTGATGCGCTCATGGACTTTGCTTTTTTCAAGCATTTTTCTTATTCCTGCACCAAGGTCTGGGACGCAGAGGCACGCTGGGCTCTCACGGGTGAGGCAGGTCTGTTTCTAGATCCGTTTTACTCGCCTGGCTCTGACTTCATCGCCATGAGCAACACGTTCATCTGTGATTTGATTCAGAGGGACATGCAAGATAAGCAAGCGCAGTCGGTGTCCCTTTACGGGCAGATTTACGAACGCATGTATTTTTCTTTTTACGAGAGCACACTGACCTTGTATCAGGACCAGTACGATTTATTTGGCGACCCAGAGGTCATGCCACAGAAGGTGCTGTGGGACTACACCTACTATTGGGGCATGCTCGCCCCCTTGTACATGCACGGCAAATTGACAGACTTGGCATTTGTTTCCAGCTTGATCAAGATATTTGAGCAGACCAAGGCGCTTAATCTTGCCATGCAGGCTTTTTTACGGCAGTGGGGGGGGGTGAGTCGTAAGACCAGCCACGCCATCATGATTGACCAAAAAGAATTGCCGTGGTTTGTGGCGCTCAACCGCAGCTTGCAGAGCGAGCTTGATGCAACAGGCTTGAAGCAGTTATTTGCCGACAATCATCTATTGCTCAATCGATTGGCTAGACAGATGTTGCGGCGTGCCTTGTCTGCGTATCCCATGTTGGACACTGCTGCGGTGGCAGAAGTCATGTTGCCGGTGGACAAAGAAGTGGATGAGTATGTGGATGCAGGAAACGATTTGATCCCGCCAAGCATTTATCCGTTGATGGTTTAGTAATTATCCGCAAGGATCATATCACTCTAGGTTTGGCCCGCCAAAGTGGTAGAGCAACACCCCAGCGGCCACCGCCACATTCAAAGACTCAACCCCCGTGCGCATGGGCAAGCATAGTTTTTGCTCGGCACGGGCGAGCAGCGCCGGGCTGACTCCTTGCCCTTCGCTGCCCATGATGAGACACCAGGAGTCACTGGCCTGCCAGCGACGGTAGTCCTTGGCCTCATGCAAGGCAGTCGCCACCACGCTGCCCTTGAAGCTCTCCAAGGCCTGTAGCAAATTCACTTGCTCATGCACCCTGAGCGCAAACTGCATGCCTTGTGAGGCGCGCAGGGTTTTGGGCGCCCAGGCAAAGGCACAGTGCGGCGAACACCACACCTCGTCTACGCCTGCCGCAGCAGCCGTGCGCAGCAAAGTACCCAAATTTCCCGGGTCTTGTACGTCGTCCAGCGCCAGTACTTTCAGCCGGGGGGTGCAGGCATCGAACACCGCCTGTGGGACTTTGCCCAGGCCCAGGATGCCGGTCGGCGTGGACAGGCCAGAGAGGGCGTCAAACAGGGGGTCGCTGAGCACATACTGCTGCCCGGCTGGGCTCAACTTCTCTTGCGCCCGCTCAGCCACCACCACGGTGTCGGGCAGACCGACGTGGGTGGCGTATTGACTAAGCAAATGCTCGCCTTCAAGTATGCATATTTCTGCTTGCGAGCGTGCCCGGCTACTGGCCAGTAGCTTGGACAATTGCTTGTAAAAAGGATTGTCTTTCGAGCTTAAGAAGGTGGCTATTTTTTTTCACCTATGACCTGGTAGAAGGTCTCACCAGGTTTAATCATATTGACCTTGCTGCGCGCCTGTTCTTCAATGGCCTCGGTGCCATTTTGCAGACTTTTTACCTCATTTTCCAGGCTTTGGTTGCGCCTGGCCTCAGTGGCGTTTTTGGCTTTTTGTTCGCTCAACTGTTTTTCAAGGCGCCAGCCAGTGCCGACACTGGCCGGGCCAAACCACAGGGGGTATTGCAGGGCGATAATGCCCATAAACAGCAGGCCAGCCAGGGTTTTCATCAGAATAGGTTTAGCGCAATTGGTAGAAGGCGTCGCGCCCGGCGTAAGTGGCCACATCGCCCATGTCTTCAGCAATGCGAATGAGTTGGTTGTACTTGGCCATGCGGTCAGAGCGTGAGAGCGAGCCGGTCTTGATTTGTCCGGCGTTGCTGCCCACGGCGAGGTCTGCAATCAGGCTGTCTTCGGTCTCGCCAGAGCGGTGTGAGACGATGTTGGCATAGCCTGCTCGCTTGGCCATTTCCATGGCTTGGAAGGTTTCCGATAAGGTGCCGATCTGGTTGATTTTGACCAGCATGGCATTGGCCACGCCTTTTTGAATACCTTCGCGCAAGATGCGGGGGTTGGTGACAAACAGATCATCGCCCACCAGTTGCACGCGCTTGCCCAGTCGCTCGGTGAGGAGTTTCCAGCCCGCCCAGTCATGCTCACTCATGCCGTCCTCAATGCTCAGAATGGGGTAGTTGTCTACCCACTTGGCGAGGTAGTCCACCATGGCCTCAGGGCTCAAAGCCAGGTTATCAGCACCCAGTTGGTATTTGCCGTCTTTGAAGTACTCGCTGGCGGCGCAGTCAAGGCCAATGGCTATGTCCTGCCCAGGCACAAAACCGGCTTTTTCAATGGCCTCCATGAGCAGGTCAAGCGAGGCTTGGTTAGATGGCAGATTGGGGGCGAAACCGCCTTCATCGCCCACCGTGGTGCTCATGCCTTTTTGGTCGATGAGCTTTTTCAGCGTGTGGAACACTTCGGCCCCGTAACGCACGGCTTCGGTGAAATTGACCGCGCCAACGGGGATGATCATGAACTCCTGCATGTCGATCTTGTTGTTGGCATGCGCCCCGCCATTGATCACATTCATGAGCGGCACGGGCAACTGCATGGGCGCAGCCCCGCCTAAATAGCGGTACAGGGGCAGGCCACTTTCTTCTGCGGCCGCTTTGGCCACCGCACAGCTGACTGCGAGAATGGCATTGGCACCAATACGGGCTTTGTTTTCAGTGCCGTCCAGTTCAATCATGGCGCTGTCGATAAAGGCTTGCTCGCGGGCATCAAGACCCAGCAAGGCTTCGCACACTTCAGTGTTGACGTGCTCAACCGCTTTCAATACGCCTTTGCCCAGATAGCGTTCTTTGTCGCCATCACGCAGCTCTATGGCTTCTTTGCTGCCGGTTGAGGCACCAGAGGGCACGGCCGCCCGGCCGCTCACGCCAGACTCTAGAAGGACATCGGCTTCTATGGTGGGATTGCCGCGTGAGTCAAGAATTTCGCGGGCGACTATGTCAACGATGGAACTCATAAATGCTTACCTTATTACCTTCTTACCAAGTGGACTCAACGAAACCGGCTGTTTTTACGGTGTCGTCAAGGGTTTTGAGAACGGCCAAAAGCTCGGCCATGCGATTCAAGGGGACGGCATTGGGGCCGTCGGAAAGTGCTTCTGCGGGGTTGGGGTGGGTCTCCATGAACAGCCCGGAGATGCCGACGGCCACCGCCGCGCGCGCCAGCACCGGCACATGTTCGCGTTGGCCACCACTGGAGGTGCCCTGTCCTCCCGGCAGCTGCACAGAGTGGGTGGCATCAAAGACCACCGGGCAACGGGTGTTGCGCATGATGGCCAAAGAGCGCATGTCTGAGACTAAGTTGTTGTAGCCAAAACTGGCCCCGCGTTCGCACACCATGAGGTGGTCACTGATGCCCAGCTCCTGGCTGGCAGCGCGTGCCTTGTCCACCACATTGAGCATGTCATTAGGAGCGAGAAACTGACCTTTTTTAATATTCACCGGTTTGCCGCACTTGGCCACGGCGACAATGAAATCAGTTTGACGACATAAAAAAGCCGGCGTCTGCAAGACATCAACCACTGCCGCCACTTCATTGACGTGCGCTTCGGTGTGCACATCGGTGAGCACCGGCACTTGCAGTTGGCGCCTCACCTCAGAGAGAATTTCCAGACCTTTTTGCATGCCTGGGCCACGAAAAGACTTGCCACTGGAGCGGTTGGCTTTGTCGTAGCTGGATTTGAAAATAAAGGGGATGCCGAGTCGCTGCGTCATCTCTTTAAGCGCACCGGCGGTATCGATTTGCAGTTGCAGGCTTTCGACCACGCAGGGGCCTGCGATCAAAAATAAAGGCCGGTCAAGACCAACGTCAAAACCACAGAGTTTCATGCCCTGGCTTTCTTAAAGGTGTGTGCAGCGGCGATAAAGGCTTTGAATAAAGGGTGGCCTTCGCGGGGGGTGGAATTGAATTCCGGATGGTACTGACAGCCAATGAACCAAGGGTGCTCGGGCAGTTCAATCACTTCGACCAACTCCTGCACACTGCTGCGACCAGACACCACCAGACCTTTGGCGGTCAGCAGTGGCACAAAGGCATTGTTGACCTCGTAGCGGTGGCGGTGACGCTCGTTGATACGCGTGCTGCCGTAAACACGGGCAATGAGGCTGCCTTCGGTGAGGGTAGCCTCTTGTGCCCCCAGACGCATGGTGCCACCTTTGCGGGTATTGTGGTGACGGTATTGCACCTGCCCATCGGCATCCATCCATTCGGTGATGAGTCCGACGATGGCCTGTGTGGTGTGCAGGTTGAATTCGGTCGAATGCGCCTCGGCAAGACCGCACACATGGCGGGCATACTCAATCATGGCCACCTGCATGCCCAAGCAAATGCCTAGATAGGGCACTTGGTGTTCACGTGCGTAGCGGGCAGCCAAGATCTTGCCCTCAATGCCGCGCTCGCCAAAGCCCGGGCCTACCAAGATTGCGTCAACTTGGCGCAGGGCATCGGTGCCTTCATCGATCAGGGATTCGGCATCAATGTAGCTGATGTTGACTTTGCAATTGTTGTGTATGCCACCAGCGAACAGGGCTTCATTGATGGATTTATAGGCATCGGCCAGACTGACATATTTGCCCACGAAACCCACGGTGATTTGCTCCTTGGGGTGCAAGACCAAGTCACACAGGCGTGACCACGAACCAAGGTCAGCCGGCTGGGCCGCGAGGCCGAAATGCTTGAGCACGATGCTGTCTAGACCTTGTTCATGCAACATTGCCGGTACACGAAACACGGTGTCGGCATCCAGCACCTGAATGACGGCTTCGGCATCGACATTGGTGAACAGGGCGATTTTTTCGCGATCTTCTTTACTCATCGCTTCCACTTCACTGCGGCACAGCAGCGCATCCGGCAGAATGCCGATTTCGCGCAGTTTTTGCACCGAGTGTTGCGTGGGTTTGGACTTCAGCTCCCCCGCGGTCTTGATGTAGGGCAGTAAGGTTAAATGGATGTAGAAGCGGTTGTTTCGCCCCACCTTGACGCCAAGCTGGCGAATGGCTTCTAAAAATGGTTGCGACTCTATGTCGCCAACAGTTCCGCCCACTTCTATGATGGCCACATCGGCATCTTCAGCGGAATTGAGGATTTTGCGCTGAATCTCGTCAGTGATGTGGGGGATAATCTGAATGGTGCGGCCAAGAAACTTGCCATCCCGTTCTTGGGACAGCACATCTTCATACACTCGGCCAGTGGTGAAATTGTTGAGCTTGCCCATTTTGCGCGACAAAAAACGCTCATAATGGCCAAGGTCAAGATCGGTCTCTGCCCCATCGTTGGTGACGTAGACTTCGCCGTGTTGATTGGGCGACATGGTGCCCGGGTCAACGTTAAGATAGGGGTCAAGCTTGCACATGGTCACCGACAGACCACGTGATTCCAAAATGGCACCCAGGGATGCTGCGGCCAGGCCCTTGCCCAAGGACGAGACAACCCCACCGGTGACAAATACAAATTTCGTCATGTTCGCTCTAGAAAAAGCGATTTTAACGTGTCACCGGCAAAGCCTTTACGGGGTGCTTATTCGCCTATTTCGGCCCGCATCTGTTTCATGGCCTTGACCTCGATTTGGCGGATGCGTTCTGCCGATACTCCG
>JBDKJU010000201.1:0-6578 GCA_039796435.1 Pseudomonadota bacterium
CCCCCCCAGACCAACCCTGCTTGCTACACTCTTTCCCTACACGACGCTCTTCCGATCTCCCAAGACCAAATACTTGGCTTGCTTGGGCTCAAAGCGCACGCCTCGAACGGTCTCCGCATAATCGGTCAGTGCCTCTGGTTTTTGTCCCGGCGCATTCACCCAGTGCAGTTGCGCAGTTTGCCGCGCACGAAAATTCACCAACATCCTGCGTTCACTGGGATGCCAGGCCATAAAACTGATGGGCTGTACATCTCCATACGGCTTCACTGCCTTCGCTATCTCCACCGGAATTGGCGGCACTCCGGTGACACTTAAATGGCTATTGGGTCGAATGAAATCTTGTGCCTGTATGTCCACACACAACAGCACCAGCGCAGAGAGGAGAGTGAATAAGTTCATGGTTAGAATGATTGTAAATCGTCAACGGAGAACACACCATGAATCAAATCGATCTTAGCAACCGCAACGCCATCATTACCGGGGGAGCACGTGGCATTGGCTATGCCATTGCGGAGCGTTACCTCAAAAGTGGGGCTCAGGTCATGCTATGGGACATCGATACCGAGGCCCTATCGAAGGCCCAGTCACAACTTGCCAGCTTAGGTCCTGTGCGCACCTGTGCCGTCAATCTCACGCAGGAAAGCTCTATCAAAGAGGCCCTCGAGCTCACCCTGGCGCAGTTAGGGTCTGTGGATATTTTTGTCAATAACGCGGGCATTGCTGGCCCCAATAAAAAAGTATGGGAATACCCCGTCGCTGATTTTCAGCAGGTAATCGATCTCAACCTCATCGGTGTCTTCATGTGCTGTCGCGCCATCGTGCCGCACATGATGAGCCAGTCCTACGGCCGCATCGTCAATATTGCCTCGGTCGCGGGCAAAGAAGGCAACCCCAATGCGTCCGCCTACAGTGCCTCCAAAGCAGGGGTCATCGCACTGACCAAGTCCTTGGGCAAAGAGCTGGCGCAAAACAACATCATGGTCAATGCCATTACCCCGGCAGCGGCCGAGACTGATATTTTCAAGCAACTGACTCCCGAATTCATCGGCTACATGAAATCCAAAATCCCAATGAACCGTTTTGTGTTGGTGGATGAGATAGCCGCCATGGCCGCCTGGCTTGCCTCTGAAGACTGCTCCTTTAGCACCGGCGCGGTGTTTGACATCACTGGCGGGCGATCAACCTACTAATCTTCTTACGAAGAATTATTTATTGTTGAGTACTCACTACTCACTCAGCACAAAGGTGGACACCGCACGCTGTCCACCCTTCACTGTCATGTCCGCTTAGTCAAGCTGGGCGCCAGAGTCTTTCACAGCCTTCGCCCACTTGGGCGATTCACTCGCTAAAAACGCCCCAAAAGCCTCTCGCCCCAGAAATGCTGGGTCAGCACCTGCGGCAATCATTCGCTCACGCATACTGGGTTCATCCAAAATTGCCTTCAAGGCCTCTGCTATTTTGTCTACCACTGCTTTGGGCGTGGCTAAAGGAGCCAGCACCCCGTAAAAGCCCACCACATCAAAATCTTTCAAACCCGCCTCCATCAAGGTGGGCACCTCTGGCAGAGCCACATTGCGTGTGCGACTGGTCACCGCAAGCGCCCGCAGCTTGCCTGATTTGGCGTAACTTGCCGCTTGCGGCACGCTCTCGGCCATAAACTGCACTTGCCCACCAATGAGGTCAGTAAATGCTGGGGCACTGCCCTTGTAGGGGACATGGGTGAGCTGTATGCCTGCCGCTTTTTCAAGCATCTCAGGAACGAGGTGTGATATGCCACCCGCGCCCGCAGAACCATAATTAAATTTGCCCGGATTGGCCTTAGCGGCGACTACAAATTCGGCCCAAGTTTTGATAGGCAGATTGGGGTTGACCACGATGGCTAGTGCTTGTTGTGCCGTTCGCGCCACGGGCACAAAATCTTTCCCCATATCGTAGGCAAGTTTTTTATACAAGGCCGGGTTAATCACCATCTGTCCCGTATTGGCCAGCAACAAGGTGTGCCCGTCAGGCTGAGCACGCGCTACTTCTGATGCCCCTATTTGCCCCCCAGCTCCCGGCTTGTAGTCCACCACCACTGTCTGACCCAGTGCTTGTCCCAATTTGTCTGCCCACAATCGTGCGTGCTGGTCGAGCGGCCCCCCAGCGGGAAAACCAATGACCAAACGAATGGGCTTACTAGGAAAGCTTTGTGCCTGTACAGCCTGAGCCAGAGCCAATACAAAGTACACACAGCATAAGAAAATATTTTTCTTCCACATAACATTCCCCTTAGAGCGCACTGGCAATAGCGAGGAAATCGCTCGCCACCAGAGAAGCCCCGCCAATCAAACCACCATCTATGTCTGCCTGTGCAAACAGCTCTGCCGCATTCGCCGCCTTGACGCTGCCACCGTAGAGGATGGGCAAGTGTGCGGCATTTGCCTGAGTCAACTGCCTTCGTATGAAGGCGTGCATGGCCTGTGCCTGCTCCGGGCTTGCGGTTTTACCGGTGCCAATGGCCCACACCGGCTCATAGGCAATGACGAGATTATTGGCCTGACTGCCCAAATTGTGCAGAGCACCTAACACCTCTGACAATTGCGCCGCCACCACCACCTCTTCTTGCCCTGACTCGCGTTCTTGCAAAGTCTCGCCCACACACAGCACCGCCGTCATTCCTGCTTGCAGACAACGCAAGGTTTTGGCAGCCACCAGGGCATTGCTCTCGCCCAAGCCGTGCCGACGCTCACTGTGCCCCAGCAAGGCCAGCTGTGCACCAAAGTCTTTGGCCATGTCTGCCGAAATTTGTCCGGTAAATGCACCGGTCATCTGCGCTGATAAATCCTGCAAACCATATTGAATGTGGCTGTTCTTAAGCAAAGTGGCCACCTGCGACAGATACACCGCAGGTGGGCAGACTGCCAGCACATACCGATCACTCGCGCCCGCACTTTTTAGTGCCGTCAACAATGACTCGTTGGCGGTTAAATTGCCATGCATTTTCCAATTGCCGATCAGCCACTTCTGAGGCTTTGTCAGTGGGTTCAAACTGTGTGTCATTTAAAGTCCTTTACGTATATGTTGTGCAATATCTTCCGCCGCCTGCTTGGCCAAGGCCGCCTCTTCGGCTTCAACCATGACCCGCACCAAGGGCTGCGTGCCAGATGCACGAATCAGTAAACGCCCCTTGCCCTTGAGTTTTTGGTCCCAGTCCGCAATCAATTCCTGCACTCCGACCACCGAGTCCCAAGCCACGCCCGGTTTAAGCTCGACATTGATCATCACCTGCGGAAACATATGCAAATCAATACACAGTTCTGGCAGTGATTTTTTCTCCTGTGCCAGCACCTGCAACACCTCCAGTGAGGCGATAATGGCATCACCTGTGCTGTGTCTGTCCAGTGCCAAAATATGGCCAGAGTTTTCACCACCAATGAGCCAATTATTTTCTTGCAAGCGCTCCAACACGTATCGATCGCCCACCTTGGCACGCACAAAGGGCACACCCATTTTGGCCAGCGCCAGCTCAAAACCATAATTACTCATCAAGGTGCCGACTACCCCGCCCCCCAAAGTGTTGTTGGCCAATCGGCCCTTGCAAATGACGTAAAGGAGTTGATCACCATCATAGGTCAGACCTTGCTGGTCAGCCATAAACAATCGGTCACCATCACCATCTAGAGCGATACCAATATCTGCACCGTGCTTTCTTACTTGTGCCGACAAAAACTCGGAATGCGTCGCCCCCACGCCTTCATTGATGTTAAGGCCGTCTGGTGAAGCAGCAACGGCAATCACCTCTGCGCCCAATTCGTGCAGCACTGCGGGGGCCACTTGATACGCAGCCCCATGCGCACAGTCCACCACTATTTTCATGCCACGCAAAGACAACTCGGGTGGAAAGGCCCGTTTGCAAAATTCAATGTATCTGCCCGCCGCATCATTCAGGCGTCGTGCCTTACCCAGATTGGCAGAGGGCACACAGTTGACTCCTTCTTCGTGGGCCGCTTCGATTTGAGTCTCCACGGCATCATCTAATTTGGTGCCCAAACTGGTGAAAAACTTGATGCCATTATCGTCGTAGGGATTATGCGAGGCAGAAATCACCACCCCAGCCTGTAGGCGCAAGGCGCGCGTCAAATAAGCCACCGCAGGTGTGGGTAGGGGGCCAGTCAAAACCACGTCCACGCCAGCGGCACTGAAACCCGCCTCTAGTGCTGCCTCCAGCATGTAGCCAGAAATGCGGGTGTCTTTACCGATAAGCACAGCAGGTTTATTGTGACTGTTGAGACGATGCTCTTCATCAATCAACACCTTACCAGCAGCGTACCCCAGACGCATGATAAAGCCAGGTGTAATCGGCAGTTCACCGACTTTACCGCGCACCCCATCGGTGCCAAAATATTTGCGTTTCATGTTTCTCCTAATTCACGTTCATTCGACCAAGAGCGCCACCATCATCATGCCATCTTCGTGTTCGAGATTATGGCAGTGCCACATAAACTGTTGCGTGCCCGAAAACTCAGGCGTGTCAGGCAGGGTGAAATCCAACAGCACGCTCACCGTCTCGCCCGGCCAGATCAACAGCGTGTCCTTCAAACCTTTGTCCGTGGCCAAGCGCCCATACTCGTCACGGGGCAACTCACGTGCGGGCCCGTAGCTTGCACGCCGAGACAGCACCCGCACGCCAAAATGATGCCAATGCATGGGGTGAGGCATGCCTACGGGGGTGGAACGAATCTCCCACACTTCTCGGGTATTGCGTCGCACGCGTATCTGCTGCATTTGTGTCGCGTAATTTCCGCCATCAATTAGCCATTGACCATTCTCTAAGGACAAGGCAAGGCGACGCACGGGCAAGTGGGCCAAGGCCGATGTTGGCGACCTTATCAAGTCTGCAGCGGGCACAGCAGATACAGGAGATGTTGATGGCGCTGAATGTGTCGGTTTTAGCGTTTGACTCGAAGCCCTGGACTCTGTCCGGAATTCTGTCCGAATCACACGGCCCGACAGTATCGACAGCGCCGCACCTTGCGGCAGACGAGCAGCTGCCAACTGTTCTGCCCCACAGCGCTGCCCCCCTGCCAATGCCGGCCAACGGCGGTGTCGCTCTGTGTGCCACGGACTCTGATGAGCTGTTTGAACATGGGTGCGGTGTTGCTCTCGCGGCGCAAAAGGCAAACTATGCAGTCGCCACTCTTTGCCAACATGCGCGCTTAAATCCAGCAAGAGGTCGAGACGTTCTCCAGGCGCAAAAAACACCGCCTGTTGTGGTGGGTCACGCATGTCCCCATGCCCATCGACATAGCCAAGGTCAGTGCCCAACACCTGCATGGGCACAAAGGTTTCATCAACCTGACAGGCGAGCAAAAAAATTCTGGCATTACTGGTATTGCACAAACGCAAACGCAAATACTCACGACAAGACAGCAGAGTCGGCAAAGCCCCATTCAGCAATACCTGATTGCCTAAATAGCCGTTTAAACAGTCTTCCGTCGATGGTTGGTAGGGTAAGTAGCCCTGCCCCCACACATACACTCCATGCATGCCCTTCATGCGATCCATGCGATCCATCCGCACATCGGACACTGTTGCCGTCACCACGGTCTCGGCTGACCGCAAGTCTTCCACGGCCTCGCGCACCACGATGAGTCCGGCCAGTCCAGCGTAAGTTTGTTCTGCTGTCAAGCCATGTGGGTGTGGGTGGTACCAATACAGACCAGCGGGCAGATCGACCAAAAATTCGATCTTGGCAGTGTGCCCCGGCAACACCTCTTGCCAGCCGCCTCCATCACTCGCAGCGTTGACCGGCAAGCCATGCCAATGCAGGCTGCTGGGCTGTGGCAAGTGATTTTCAAACAACACCTGCACACGCTCGCCTCTACGCCATTCCAATGTGGGGTTGCGCCGACCCTCGTTGTCCAAGTAATGTGCACGCCCAGTGATGGGGTCTGACAGCACAGCGCGCAAACGCAGAGTTGTCGGTTTGGGCCATACAGCACATGCGGTCAACAGCAAAGGTGTGTGCAGAAATAAACGCCGCTTCATAAATCACGACGCTCGCGAAAAGCTTGTGCCAAGGTCAAGCCATCCACAAACTCAATTTCACCACCCACCGGAACGCCGCGTGCCAGCCGAGTTACTTTCAAACCCCGAGGGGTGAGCAAAGAGTCGAGCACGTGTGCGGTTGCTTCGCCTTCCGCAGTGAAATTGGTCGCCACCACCACCTCTTGCACCACCCCATCGCAGGCGCGTTTCATCAGCTCGGCAAACTTTAGTTCCTGTGTACCCACCCCATCTAAAGGCGACAGTCTGCCCATGAGCACATAGTACTTGCCAGTAAAGGCTCCTGCCTGTTCGACTCGCAACAAATCACTCGGAGTTTCAACCACACACAAAAGACGTGCGTCGCGCTTTTGTGATTGGCAAATACCACATACCTCTTCTTCGCACAAGGTTTGGCACTCTCGACATTGATCGAGAGCAGATAAGGCGCGCTGCAGGCTTTGGCTGAGATACTCAGCTCCTACGCGATCGTGAACCAGCAGTTGTGTGGCCATGCGCAAAGCCGAGCGTGGCCCCACCCCCGGCAGCACGCG
>JBDKJU010000202.1:0-6725 GCA_039796435.1 Pseudomonadota bacterium
GTGCGCTTGCCGGGACAGATGTTTGCCGCCCTGCTGTTGGCACCACGCTTTGGCGCCAGGCTCATCAGCTGGGATGAGACCTTGGTGCAGGGCATGGGGGTGCGCAAGATAGTGCCCTTGATTCCGATGCATGGAGCCGCGAGTGGACTGGCTTTGGTGGCACAGAGCTATTGGCAGGCCAGACGTGCGGCACAAGCCTTGTCGCCGTCGGTCACCTGGAGCGAGGGCAGTCGCTTAAATTCTGCCGACTTGAGCAAAGCGCAGTCGCAGGCGCTGGACAAGGGCGGGGGCTTTGTGTTTTGGGGGGCCGGTGACGCGGCATCAGCCCTTGCGGGCAGCAGCAAGAAAATAAGCGCAGAGTATCAGGTGCCGTTTCTGGCGCATGCCACCATGGAGCCGATGAATTGCACCGTGCATTACGATGGCAAACAGGCGCAAGTCCATCTGGGCACGCAGGTGCCAGGTCTGGTGCAAGCGGCGGTGGCCAAGGTGCTGGCCTTGCACAAAGACAAAGTGGAGGTACAACAATACTATCTGGGTGGTGGCTTTGGCAGGCGGCTTGAAGTAGACCATGCGGCGCAGGCAGCACAGATTGCCTTGGCCTTGCCCGGCGTGCCAGTGCAACTTATCTGGTCACGTGAAGAGGATATGCGCCATGATTTTTATCGTCCTTCGGCGCTGGTGCGCCTGCAGGCGGGCCTGGACAAAGAAGGCAATTTAGCGGCTTGGCAAGTGATGAGCACTGGCTCTGCCATCGTGCCAGCGTATATGCCGCGCGCCGTGGGCATGCCGCTGTTGGGTCCTGACAAAACCACGGCAGAGGGCTTGTTTGATACTGCCTATGGCATCGCCCACACACAGGTGAGCCACACGGTGGTGGATAGCCCGGTGCCGGTCGGTTTTTGGCGCTCGGTGGGGCATTCACACAATGCCTTTATCAAAGAAAGCTTTATGGATGAGTGCGCACATGCCGCAGGCAAAGACCCGCTTGCCTATCGCATGCACTTGTTGCAAGACAGGCCCCGTGAGCGGGCAGTATTGCAACTGGTGGCAGACAAGGCAGGCTGGGGTAAGACTCTGCCGCCAGGGCGGGCTCAGGGCATTGCCTTGCATGAGAGCTTTGGGTCGGTGGTGGCACAGGTGGTGGAGGCCAGCATCAGTGAAGGCCGTATCAAGGTGCATCAAGTCTTTACCGCCATAGATTGCGGCTTGGCGGTCAACCCTGCGGGCATCAGGCAACAAGTGGAGGGCAGCGTGGTCTTTGCTTTAACTGCCGCGCTCTACGGCCGTATTGACATAGACGAAGGCAGTGTCAGACAAAGCAATTTTCATGATTACCCGCTGCTGCGCTTATCGGAGATGCCGGTGGTGGACACTTTTATAGTGCCCAGTGAACAAGCGCCAGAAGGGGTGGGCGAACCTGCCGTGCCGCCTGTGGCACCGGCCCTTGCCAATGCCTTGTTTCGTTTACACGGGCAAAGACAGCGTCAATTGCCTTTGCGGGCATCCATATAACGCCAGAATAAAGCGAATGTCACTCCCGAGATGATGTGCCACACCCCCCACAGGCCGGCCACCGCCATCATGTCAAGATCGCCAGAGAAATGTGCAATGATGATTCCGATGGCCAAGCCTGAATTTTGCATCCCCCCTTCGATCATCACGGCGCGCGTGTCGGCTTTGCGCAAGAGGCAGAGTTTGCTGATGAAATAACCTAGGAACAAACCGCTGGCGTTGTGTAACACCACCCAAGGCAGGGTGCTGTACAGAGCCTGCACAAAGGCCTGCCACTGCCCGGCAATCGCGCCCACAATAAAAACCAGCAGCGCCACAAAGGCAATTTTTTCTAGAGGCTTGCGTACCCAGGCGGCAAATTTAGGTGCCAGACGGTTAAGGACAATGGCCGCGCCCACTGGCAAAGCCAGCAGGGCAAATAGGCTGATCCACAAATCTGAGGCGTTGAGTTTGAGCTCGGTAACCCATTTGGCGGTGACCGGGTTGGCGCTGATGAGGATGCTAAAAATCAGGGGGGTGAGCACCAAGGCGAGAATATTGGAGACCGCCGAGATAGACACCGACAAGGCCAAATTGCCACGACCAAAATGGGTGATGACGTTTGACAGTGCCCCGCCGGGGCAGGCTGCCACCAGCATCATGGCCGCCGCCACAGCAGGCTTGATCGGCAGGACCAGGGTGATGCTTAGAGTCGCGGCGGGCAATAAGACAAACTGCGCCAACAAGCCTGCAGCCACTGCCATGGGGTATTGCGCCACATTTCGAAAATCGGACAGACGCAGATTGAGGGCCACTGAAAATATCATCAGTGCCAGCACTTGGATGAGCACTTGGTGGGGCATGCCTGCATTCTAATCCAGGGCCTGGTTCAGGCACATCGTAGGTAAATCGCAGGCAAATTACAATGCCCGCACTTTGTCCCCCCCTGTGTATCTTCCGGTTTTGCAAGTACTGCGCGCTGTGGCGGCGCTGTTGGTACTGCTATTTCACGCCCGCTTGGCCATGGCCCAACATCCGGATTTGCAGAGCTTAAGGGCGGTATTTCAGTATGGGTTTGTCGGGGTGGATATTTTTTTTGTGCTCTCGGGTTTTGTGGTGGGCATGAGTGCCCAGGCAATGCTGCAGGGGCTTAGCTTAAAGAATTTTGCCTATAGGCGAATGGGGCGAATTTATTTAGGTTATTGGCCTATCTTCGCTTGTGCCGTGTTGGTGTGGCACAGTGGCACGGGGGCAGTAAAACTCAATTATGCGCAATTCTGGCCCAGCCTGCTGTTGCTTGAACCACACTTGTACAGCAATTGGTTGATCGTGGCGTGGTCGCTCACTTATGAGTTGTATTTTTATGCGCTGATCGGTCTGGCGCATTACAGTGGTCGCCCCAAGACCTTGATCGCGTTTTTTTGTACCGGTTTGCTCTGCCTGCACCTGTACTGGCATCAGCAAATGGGCGGCACATACATACATGGCACCCCGTGGCCGTTTGTGCTGTCGCCTTTTTGTTTGAGTTTTTTTGCCGGTTACGCGGTGTTGTTGTGCTACCAAAGCCATGGGGCCAATTTTTCATGGTGCATCTTGGGTTTGGGCATGTTGATTTTCGGGGCCTACTTAGGCATGAACTGCGCTTTATGCGCGGATGTGCCGCTGTATCGGGTGGGCAGTTTCGGGCTGTGTGGCGTCGGCGCGCTCATTTTGGCGCTTGGCCTGCAAGGACTGTGGAAGTCTGCCCCCGCCTGGCTTGCCGCAGGTGCCGCACTGGGTGACAGCTCTTACAGTCTCTATCTGTGGCACACCGTGCTGTTGCAAATAGGTGCCTATTTAATTGGCCAGTGCTTGCCGCAGGCACGCACGACCATGCTGCTGTTTGCTCTGCTCTTGCCCGTGCTGTGTGTGCTGTGGGCCACTGTTTGGTTTCGTTATGTCGAGTGGCCCTTGTACAAAAAGTTTTTGTCTTACTTCGCTACAAATTGATTGGTGTAGAGGTCTTTAAGCGCTGACTCTTTGGGCACCACGCCATTGCTGACATAAAATTTCTGCAATTCAGTCAAGCGTTTTTCATCCATTTGGCCCAAGACCTTTTGATTTTCGTAGACATACTTGTTGTACATCTCAAAGGTGCGGCGCACGCTGTCTTCTTTGCCTTTATGGGCGGGAACATGGGCCACATAAGCGTCGGCAGCGGCCTTGGGGTCTTTCATGATATCGGCCATGCCTTTTAAGGTGGCGCGCACCAGCTTTTGTACCAGCTCAGGGTTCTTGGCAATGGTGTCGTCAGAGGCCAAGATTGCCTGCGCCATGCTGTTGAAATAGTCGTCAGCAGGAATGATGCTGACCTTGGCGCCCGCGTCCATGGCGGACACCGTCCAGTCGGGCACGCTGGCCATGGCCACAGCCTTTTTGGCCACAAATTGCTGCCACACCCCGCCAGGCCCAGCAGCTTGAATGTCAAGGTCGTTTTTGCTCTGCCCGGTTTTGGCCAGCATGCCCAAGAGGGCGTAATACGTGGTGTCGGCATAGCCGATGGTGGTCACCGTTTTGCCTTTCAAATCGCTGGGTTTTTGAATCTTAGCGTCTTCGTGACTGACCAGTTGCATCAAGGAGCCAGCACCCAGCACCGCCACGGTTTTCACCGGCACGCCCTGTGAACGGGTGATGATGGTGGTGTCGCCAATAGCGCCGCCGACCACGGCATTGCCCGCGCCCACTTGCTTGGCCACGTCCACGCCACCGCGTCCGGCCACAAAGCTGACCTTGAGCCCCTCGGCCGCGTAGTAACCCTTGGCCTGCGCCAACATCCACGGGCCAAAGGCTGGCAGGGTGGCCGGTGCGGGCAAGAGATAGGTCACTTCTGTTTGCGCAAACAGGGGCAGAGCGCATAGGCTGGCTAGCAAAGTGGTGATAGGGATGAGCTTTTTCATTGAGTCTCCATGAGTTGATTTGTGCGCCTTCGCGTTCAGCCAGATTTTGCAGGGCATGCAGCAGCACAGCATTAGGCAGGCGAGGCAGTCTTTGGCATTTTATTCTTAGGTGTCGCTTTTTTCAGAGGCCTCGCCCACATTTTGGACTTTGGGCAAAGCGATTTTGCCGCTTTGTGTGAATTTGCTGCGCAATTGATTTGAGTTTGATTTTTTGGTATTTTGATATTGTATAATACCAAAAAATCGCCCTGCTTTCTTTTATCGGTTTTTTTAGCGTTGGCCGGCTTTGGCGATTGTTTTGACACGCACAAAATCCTTTGCAGCACTTATTTTTTTGTTCCTGACCCATGATAACGTCTATCAATCCAAGCACTGCCAGCGCAATTTTTGAGTACGCATTGCATACCCCTGAACAGCTGGAGCAAAAATTATCAAAGGCCAGTCAGACGCAAAAGGCGTGGGCACAGCAAGACTTGCAGTCACGCGCGAGTAAGTTGAAAAAAGTGTCGGCTGTTTTGCGTGAAAAAAAACCATACTACGCCACGCTCATTACCCAAGAGATGGGCAAGCCCATTGCCGAGGCTGAAGCCGAAATCGAAAAGTGCGCCTGGAATTGTGATTTTTACGCCGACATGGCCACCACTTATCTGGGGGATGAGACAGTTGAGAGCAATGCCAGCGTCAGCAAAGTGGTGTACGAACCCTTGGGGCTGGTGCTGGCCATCATGCCGTGGAATTACCCGTTTTGGCAGGTGCTGCGCTTTGCCGCGCCGGCCTTGGCCGCTGGTAATGGCATCGTACTCAAGCACGCCAACAATGTGCCGCAATGCGCTTTGGCGATAGAGGAGCTGTTCCTACTTGCGGGCCTGCCAGAAGGGTTGGTGGCAACGGTATTGGTGGCACACAGCGCAGTGCCTCAGTTGATTGAAGACCCGCGCACATCGGCCTTGACTCTTACCGGTTCGACACCAGTGGGCAAAATGGTGGCGGCGCAGGCTGGGGCAGTGCTGAAAAAACAGGTGTTGGAATTGGGCGGGGCCGATGCCTTTATCGTGCTGGCAGATGCAGACCTTACCTTGGCGACCAAAACAGCGGTGAAGGCACGTTTTCAAAACACCGGTCAGAGCTGCATAGCGGCCAAGCGCTTCATTGTGGTGGATAGCATTGCCGAAGCTTTTGTGCATGAGTTTTGTGCACAGGTGGCAAAGCTCACCGTGGGTGACCCCATGTTGCGCACTACTGAGCAGGGGCCAATGGCACGGGAGAATTTGCGCGCAGAGCTGCACACACAAGTGCAAAAAACCGTGGCACAGGGAGCGAAGCTGCTCATGGGCGGCGAGCCCTTGCCCGGTGCAGGTTACTTTTATGCCCCCACCGTTCTGGATGGCGTCACCTCCGCCATGGTGGCGGGACATGAAGAGCTGTTTGGCCCCGTGGCGGTGATTATGCGGGTGGCAGACGCCGAGGCAGCCATTGCCTTGGCGAACAGTCTGGACTATGGTCTGGGTGCAGCGATTTGGAGTAAAGATGTGGCGCAGGCTGAACGTTATGCCCGTCGGATAGAGGCAGGGGCTGTGTTTGTGAATGGCTTGGTGGCCTCTGACCCACGCTACCCTTTTGGTGGCATCAAGCAATCAGGTTATGGCCGCGAGTTGGGGGTGCATGGTGCACGTGAATTCACCAACATCAAAACCGTTTGGATAGGCCCTGCACGACAGGTCTGATTTTTTGGAGAAACATATGATACGAACCCCTTCGCGGGCGGCACTGCTGCAACCCGAGACACTCATCACTTATGAGCGTGGGGGTGGTGCCCGCACCACCCCTTTGGTGAATCAGGAAGTTGGCACCAAGAGCTTTATCACGGGCTACACCAGTTTTGCTGCTGGTGCGGTGATTCCTTTTCACAGCCACAACTGTCAAGAAAGTGTGGTGCTCATGGAGGGTGAGGCGGTGATGGATATTGATGGGCAGGAGTACAGTCTCAAGGCGCATGATGTCACCTTCATTCCGCCCAATGTGCCGCACCGTTTTCGCAATGCCTCAAGCACGGCCCCGATGAAGATTTTGTGGATTTATGAAAATAGCCAGGCCACCCGCACCCTTTTGGACACAGGGCTCACGGCCCCGGTGTCGGCGGAGCACCAAACATGAAATTTTTAACTTTAGCGGGAGACGGGATAGGCCCCGAGATAGTTGGCTCAGCCGTACAAGTACTGCAAGCCGCCGCACAGCAACACGGCATCGACATAGAACTTCATACCGAACTGGTTGGCTTTGACAGCCTCGCCCAAC
>JBDKJU010000203.1:0-6185 GCA_039796435.1 Pseudomonadota bacterium
GCCAATTTCAAACTGTAAGCTGCCCGCTGGAAACTGCTGTATGGCCTGCTTGAGCGCCTCAGGCAAATGATCTGGCACCACCTCAAAATGCGCAAACACCGGGTCATCGGGAGATGCCGCCAGCTTGTCTAAAAAAAACTGCAGTATTTTCAGGCTGACCTTGATGTTGAGATTGAAGGTGCGGTCTATAAACTTGAATGTCCGCACGCCTCTTTGATACAAATGTTCCAAGTCTTGCAAAAACAGTTCGGTATCAAACGGCCACGCGGTTTTGTCCAGCGAAGATAAGCAGAACTCGCATTTGAACGGACAGCCGCGCGAGGCTTCGACATAGATCAAGCGGTGCCTGATGTCCGCCTCGCTGTACAGCAGGTAGGGGCGCTCAATCTCGCTCAAAGGCGGCTGCTTGCCCGGAATAATCTTCATCAGCGGCTGCGGCCCGAGCAGCAGCGCCCGCACCAACTCTCTAAAGCTCACCTCACCCCAACCGGTGATGAGGTAGTCTGCTTTTTTAACAATGGTTTGTTCCAGTGGTTCGTGGCTCACTTCCGGCCCACCCAGCACAATCACCAACTCCGGCGCCACCTGCTTGAGCACCTGCACTAAGGCAGTGGATTCGTGTATGTTCCAGATGTATACCGACAGCCCCAGTATCTTGGGCTTGTGCGCGAGAATCTGTTCCGCCATTTCAGCGGGGCTTTGCCCCAAGACAAATTCGACTATCTCACACTGTGGCGCAAACTCCCCCAGATTGGCCTTCAGGTAACGCAGGCCGAGAGCGGAATGTGCAAAGCGTGCGTTAATCGTTGATAAAACAATATCAGTAGTAATGCCCATAAATGATGTCCATCTCATCTTCGCTGCTCAGGCCAAAACTGATGGTGTGGTTGTTGGTGTTGTTGTGAATGATTCCCAAGCGGCGTGCTTGATTGCGTAGTGACTCGCTGGAGGTGATACGTTAACCTTGACCTTGCAACCACGATCGCCGCCTACATAAAGACCGTAAGTCCCACAACAGCGAGTCAAGCATGATAGACCATTGGGGCAAATCCGCGTCTGCACATATCAATGCGCCAGTCGTTGCCAATGTCCATCCAGCAAACGTTCCTGCGGATTGAAATTGGCTTTGTAACGCATCTTGCGGCTGCCATCCACCCAATAGCCCAAATACAAGTACGGCAAACCCAAAGCACGAGCATAGGCAATTTGCCAGAGAATGGCATAGGTACCAAACGAGCTCCCGCGCACTTCAGGGTCAAAAAAAGTGTAGTTGGCCGAGATGCCATCTGGCAGAACATCAACTATGCTCACCATGCGCAGCACCCCGGCTTCACGAAATTCAACCAGCACGGTATCGACGCTGCTTTGCAGCATGTATTGGCGGTACTGCTCTTCATTGTCTCCATCCATTCCACCACCCTCATGCCTGTGTCTCTGGTAGCGTTGATAAAGCTCGAAATGTTCGTGAACAAAACCAGTGGGCAATAGCTTGGCCGTGAGGCTGTCGTGCTGGCGTGACACCCGCTTTTGTGCTCGTGTCGCCGCAAAATCAAACACCGCCACGCGCGTTGGCGTACAGGCCTGACAATCCACGCACTTGGGACGGTAGACAAAATGGCCACTGCGCCGAAAGCCAAGATACACGAGGTGAGCAAAAGTGCCCATCTCCAATCTGAACAAAGGTGTGGCCACCAGCGAGCGCGCCGTCTGCCCTGGCACATAGCTACACGGATAGGGCGCAGTGGTGTAGTACTGCACACGCGCCACCGGTAAATCAGCAAAGGCAGACATCTGCGCTACATGGTGTGGGTGGTGCGCGAAGAGCTCAACAAACCACCCAGCAGATTTTCAATTTTGGCCTTGGCTGCCTTGCCGGTGTCGTCAAGACTGAACTGCACACCGATACCTTGCGCGCGGTTGCCCTGCACCTCTGCTGGCGTGACCCAAGCCACTTTACCCTGCACCGCCACCCGTATCGGATCGTCCATCAAAGACAGCAGCAAAAACACCTGATCGCCCAGATGATGTTGCTTGGTGGTGGGAATGAAAATGCCTCCCCCCTCCACAAATGGCATATACGCAGCATACAAGGCAGTGCGCTCACGTATGTTCAAGGACAGCACCCCGGGTCGCGGAGCGCCTGCCGCCGCCGCGGCATTCATGGCTCGGCCAATGATGGTGGGGGGGTTTAAATCATCATTCATGGCGATCTCTCTTTCGAACGGGGACACTGGGTGAAAAGATTTGCTTGTAGTTTAATAAAAGCCTCTCCAAAACCAAACGCGCTTGCAAAGGGTGTTCTATGCCCGCCAATGCCAAGCGGGTGTCCTGATACAGCCGCAGCACCTGCAAGGGCGGTATTTGCGGCAACACTTGCTTGACAGGCGTCGGAAAGTCAGGATGAAAGCGCGCTGCCAAGCCTCGCTGTTGTAAAGCGCAATCGACCAAAAAATGCGACAAGACCTTAAGATAAATTTCCAATCTCTTGCGCTGCTCGGCTCGCCCTAAAGCGGCCAGCTGCTCGCCCAAGCTAATGGCTGATAATTTACGAGGCTCTCCAAGATGTTGTAAA
This sequence comes from Pseudomonadota bacterium, assembly GCA_039796435.1. Classification (GTDB taxonomy): domain Bacteria; phylum Pseudomonadota; class Gammaproteobacteria; order Burkholderiales; family Casimicrobiaceae; genus JBDKJU01. The sequence continues at coordinate 2,573 of JBDKJU010000203.1, forward strand.
AATTCTTCTGCCATCGCTTGAATATCAGCATAGGCCAACGCCGCAAAGGGCAGTCCGCCGCCGCGCGCCAATAAAAGCTCAGCCCGATCGGCATATTGCTCGATCAGAAAATCCATCGCCTGCTCGGCAGTGGCACTCGGCACCTTGATCTGCAAACAGCGGCTGCGCACCGTGGCCGGCAGACGCAGTGGCTGATACGTGAGCAATAACCAGCGCGTGCCCTGCGGTGGTTCTTCCAACATTTTCAACAAGGCATTGGCGGCCTCACGGTTCATGGTATCCGCAGGTTTGATCACCACCAACTTACCGCGCTGGCTGTTGGCCGACAAACTCACAAATGCCAAGGCGCGTCGGGCGTCCTCCACCTTGATTTGCCGCTTCTTTAGGGCTTTGTCTTTTTCTTTTTTTTCGGCGTCTTCTTCAGCTTCTTCTGTTTCCTCAGGTACAAGCACCAGCAAATCTGGGTGCACACCTTGGTGCGCTATCCCCGCGCAACTGTTGCACTGACCACAAGCAAACCCATTTGATTCGGGCTGATCACAGAGCAAGCCCTGACAGAGATCATCCAAGAGTGCCTCGGCTCCGCTGTCGGTCTCTGCATGAAGCATCCAGGCATGGTGATCTGGTGGCTTGCCCAGCAAGTCTTGCAGGCACTGACGCTGCCAGGGGTAAGACTTCAAAACAGGCTTAGTTGTTGGGCAGGCGCATGAAAAAACTTGCCCAGCACGGTGACAATTTGCTGCTCCACCTCTGCCAAGGGCACACTGCTGTCTATGCGGTGCACACGTTGTGGTTCTGCGGTGCAGATATGTTCATAACCGGCGCGCACCTTTTCGAAAAACATGGCTTTCTCACGCTCAAAACGATCGGGTGCAGCACGATGTGCATCCAACCTCGCCAAAGCCATGTCCACCGGCGTGTCAAACCACAAAGTCAAATTGGGTTTGAAATTCGGGTGTGTCCAATTGGCCAGAGCGCGCACGGTGTCTGCGCCCAAGCCACGACCATGGCCTTGATAAGCCACGGTGGCATCGGTAAAACGATCACACACCACGGTTTGTCCTTTTTGTATGGCAGGCCAAATCAGTCGTTCACAATGCTCGCGACGCGATGCGAACATGATCAGCATTTCCGTGTGGCTGGCCATGTCTTCATTGAGGGCAATGGCGCGTAATTTTTCACCAAAGGCCGTGCCTCCTGGCTCACGCGTCATCACCACCTGTCGACCCATGTCGCGCAGACGCTCAGCGATAAAGGGGAGGTGGGTGGACTTACCCGCCCCGTCAATACCCTCGATGGTCAAAAAAAATCCACTCATGTCCGCTTTATCTCCCCAACTGGTATTTTTGCACAGCCCGGTTGTGTGCACTCAGGTGAGAAGAGAATTCACTGCTGCCGTCACCACGCGCGACAAAGTAAAGATAATCAGTGGCAGCAGGGTGTAGCGCCGCACGAATCGATTCGCGTCCTGGCATGGCGATGGGCGTGGGCGGCAATCCGGCACGGGTATAGGTGTTGTACGGCGTGTCGGTCTGCAGATCACGTTTGCGGATATTGCCCTCAAAGGCCTCACCCATGCCATAAATCACCGTGGGGTCAGTTTGCAAACGCATGCCCAGACGCAGACGATTGACAAACACCGAGGCAACATAAGGCCGCTCCGCCGAACGACCAGTCTCTTTTTCGACTATAGACGCCATGATCAAGGCTTCATAAGCAGAGGCATAGGGCAGATCTGGTTGACGTTTTTCCCACTCCTGCGCAAGCACCTGTTGCAACTTCTCGTGCGCCTGTTTCACCACCTGTAAGGCGCTCTGCCCCTGAGCATAGACATAGGTGTCTGCCATCAATTGGCCTTCCAGCTGGTCCACATTCAGGCCCAGATGTTTGGCCACCAATTCTGTGCTGATTTGCTCACGCCCACTTAAGCTGTCAGTGTCACTGAGCAGTTTCAAAGCCTGCTTGACAGTGTGGCCCTCTATCAGAGTGAGCTTGCTTTGCACCAGATCTGCATCAATAAACACCTGCAACAAAGCCAGCTGGTGCAGGGGCGGCTTAAGCAGATACGTGCCGGCGCGCAGGCTGTTTTGTGCCTCATGCACGCGTGCCGTCCAGTAGAACACGCTGGCATGGGGAATGATGCCACGCGCTGCTAAGTCCTGACTCAAGCTCTTGATGGTCTGTCCCTTGTTGACTTTGTATTCAATACCCGCCTCAGGCAATGTCACTGCCTGATGTAAGCTCCACCACATGAACGCCAAAAAAAACACCACGAGCAAGGTGAGGCAGGCCACCGTTCTTAATATCCATCGCATGCCACAATTCTATAATGAGATGATGAAATTACGCACGCAGGCTGGTTTTACCTTGATTGAAGTGATGGTGGTGATGCTGATACTGGGCATCCTCGCCGCCTTGATTGTCCCCAATGTCTTGGGCCGAAGCGACGATGCTAAGGTCATGGCGGCGCAGCAAGATGTGGCCACCCTGTCGCAGGCACTCAAGCTCTATCGACTCGACAATAACCACTACCCCAGTCAGACACAGGGTTTGCAGGCGCTGCTCAGCAAACCCAGTGGCGAGCCAGTGCCCGGCAACTGGAAACCCGGCGGCTATATTGAGCGTTTGCCCAAAGACCCTTGGGGCAATGCCTATCAATACAGTCAACCGGGACTCAAGGGCGAGTTTGATTTGTTCAGCTTTGGTGCCGATGGCAAGGCCGGTGGTGAAGGCAACAACAAAGACGTGGGCAATTGGAAAGACTGAAGGAAAGACCAAGCACCTTTAGAGGTTTGAGTTTGATCGAACTCCTGGTGGTGTTGTCCATACTCGGTCTGGCCACGGCAACAGTGAGTCTCACGCTGCGTCAAGGACAAGACCCCGTGGCGCAATTAAAACCTTTGTTGGCGCAAGTGCAAGCCGCGCAGCAGTGGGCCATGTGGAAAAGGCAAACCGTGGTGGTGGCCAGCACAGCACAAGAAATTATGTTCTCCAGCCCGGTCGACATGCAGGCGGACGACTGGGCCAAGCCCTTCCCCCTGCCCAAGGGACTACGCGCTGAGCCACAACAGATTATTTTTGTGGCCAGTGGTTTGAATCCACCGCAAAGACTGCTGTTTCACAGCCACGGTGGCGACCGTGGTGACCATGGCGACAAGAGCAATTTTGTGCTCACCACTGACGCCCGCAACCGCATCAGCCTGAACCGTGTCCACCCCTAAAGGCTTTACCCTCATCGAAGTACTGATTGCCCTCACCATTGTGACGGTGAGCGCCCTGGCTGCCTACCGTGCGGCCAGTCTTGCCAGCAATGAGCATCTGTGGCTCAAAGAGCGCAGTTTGGCGTATTGGGTAGCCAGTAACCGGCTGGTGGAGGTGAGCTTGACCCCTCCTGCGGTGGGCCGCTACTCCGGCACACAGACTCAGGCAGGGCTGATGTTTCACACCGAGGTGGAGGTGAGCAACACTGCCCATCCACGCTTTCGCCGTGTGCAGGCCAGCGTGGCAGCGCACAAAGACGGCCAGCCTTACCAATTGGCCAAACTGCAGAAATATGTGGAACTCAAATAAAGGGCTCACCCTCATCGAGGTATTGGTGGCCCTGGCCATTGCC
>JBDKJU010000204.1:0-6734 GCA_039796435.1 Pseudomonadota bacterium
CTGCTGTGTGCCTACCCTGCTGCCGCTACTGACGCTATTTAACAAAGCGCTTCATCCACGCCTCGTTGAAGTTCTTTGTTAAGCAGATAAATTTATGAGCAATATACTCACCGTCAACAATATCGAAGTCATTTACGACCACGTTATTCTGGTCTTAAAAGGCGTGTCTCTGTCCGTGCCTGAAGGCAAAATTGTCGCCCTTCTTGGTGGCAACGGCGCAGGTAAAAGCACCACCCTCAAGTCCATCTCAACCTTACTCAAAGGCGAGCGTGGCGAGGTCACCAAGGGCTCTATTGAGTTCAAAGGGGAGCGTGTCGATCAACTCACCCCGAATGAGTTGGTGCGCAAAGGCATGTGCCAAGTCATGGAAGGCAGACACTGCTTTGGGCACTTAACCGTCGAGGAAAACCTGCTCACGGGTGCCTTCACCGTCAAGCAATCGCGTGCTGAGCTTAAAGATGCCCTCGAAAAGGTATACCACTATTTTCCGCGACTAAAAACCCGCCGCTCTTCGCTATCAGGCTACACCTCTGGCGGTGAGCAGCAGATGACTGCTGTGGGTCGCGCCCTGATGGCCAAGCCCACCACCATTTTGCTGGACGAGCCATCGATGGGGCTGGCGCCGCAAATCGTGAGCGAGATTTTTGAAATTGTGCGTGACCTCAATCAAAAGGAACGCGTGAGTTTCCTTATTGCTGAGCAGAACACCAATGTTGCACTCAAATACGCTGATTACGGCTACATCCTCGAAAACGGCCGTGTGGTGATGGATGGTGAAGCCAAAGCCTTGGCGGATAATGAAGACGTGAAGGAGTTTTACTTAGGCATTTCCAAATCCGGCCGTAAAAGCTTTAAAGAGGTGAAGAGCTACCGGCGCCGCAAACGTTGGTTGGCCTAAGTTATTCTTAACACCTTAAAAAACCTTAAAACAAGGGCTAATAAGAATACCTTGCAATTTTAAATAGTAAAGTTAAAATTGCAAGGTGATTATCAGAAATGCCCTGCCTCGCCTCGTAAAAGCCCTCAATCGCTCACCTGCCGCCGCTATTCTTGGACCTCGGCAAGTGGGCAAAACCACCTTGGCCCGGCAGCTGGCAGATCAGGTCAAGCGTCCGATTATCTACCTCGACTTACAAGACGAACGCGACCGCGCCAAACTTGGCGACCCCCATGCTTTTTTTAAAAACCACCCCAACACCCTCGTCGTCTTTGACGAAGTGCAATATACCCCCGAGCTATTGCGCCATCTGCGGCCCGAAATCGACCGAGACCGCAGCAAGGGCCGTTTTTTACTCCTGGGGTCTGCCTCTTTTGCCCTGCTCAAACAAAGTGCAGAGTCTTTGGCCGGGCGTTTGGCCACTGTTGAATTAGGTGGCCTGCAGGCGCAAGAGGTCTGTGCGGGTGTACCACCCTTGGCACAGGACCATGCCCTACATCAACTGTGGCTGCGCGGCGGATTCCCAGAAAGTTTCACCTCTCTTAGCGACGAAGATGCCTATGAGTGGCGACTTGATTTTATGCGCCTCGTGTTTGAGCGCGACTTGCCGCAATTCGGGGTCACCATCGCAGCGACCAGCCTGCAAAGGCTATGGAAAATGCTCGCCATCAATCATGGGCAAGTCCTCAATATGAGCCAGTTGGCCGGCAGCATGGGCCTCTCAAGCCCCACGATTCATCGCTACATCGACCTGCTTGAAGCAGCCCACCTGATCCGTCGCTTACAACCCCTGCACAGCAATTTAGGCAAGCGACTGGTCAAATCTCCCAAGGTCTATCTGCGTGACAGCGGCCTATTGCACGCTTTGCTGGGCATCGTTCAAGCTGATGATTTACTGGCCCACCCCATACGCGGCAGTTCTTGGGAAGGCATGGTCCTGGATCATATCGTGCAAAGCGCGCCCAGTGGGGCCGAAGTTAACTTCTATCGCACGGCAGCGGGCGCGGAGATGGATGTGGTGGTCAGCGTGGGAAATAAGCGCCTATGCTTTGAGGCCAAGGCCGCCAGCGCGCCCAAAGTCAGTCAAGGCTTTCATCATGCACAAGCCGATGTGGATGCGACCAGCACTTTCATTGTCGCCCCCGTCAACACAGCCTATGCCTTTTCGGACACCGTGCAGGTGATCCCGATGACAGATGTGGCCAAGCATCTGAATGCTTCAACGGCGTAGCAGCAAACCTTGGTCGGCCTGAGGTATTGTCATTCTCTTTCGCCTCGCCTATTGTTTCGCCTCTTATTTCTCTAGCTTCTGCTCTCTGCTGACCATGCCCCAAGGTTCGCCATCAGATCGCTAAAGCGTTCGCCCTGCACAAACACATGTTCGCGGGCGGCTTGCTGAGCAGCCTCTGTTTGACCCGCCTTGATGGCATCTACGATGACTTGATGCTCGTGCAATGACCTCTGCACACGGTTGCGCACTCGCAACTGCAAACGCCGGTATGGCCTTAAACGCCTTTGCAATGCCAGCGCCTGCTCGCGCAAAAAACCATTTTGCGCAGCGGCATAGAGCGCCTGATGAAATTGCTCATTGGCGTAAAAATACTCATCAGAATCGCCTCGTTGTGCCGCTTCAGCACAGGCTTGGTGACGGGCAACTATCTGCTCTAGATCAGTTTGCCCCAAACGTCGTGCGGCTTGCTTGGCACACATGGCCTCAAGCTCGGCCATTAGTTCAAACATCTCTATAAGCCGCACTGGCGACAGGCTGGTGACCACGGCGCCGCGACGCGGGCGTAGATCTACCAGCCCCTCACCCGCCAACAGGCTCAACACCTCACGAATAGGAGTGCGAGACACCGAAAATCGTTGCGCCAGCTCGACTTCATCAAGCGGCGTGCCGGGCAGTAATTGGCCCGTGGCAATTTCCTCTTCTATTTGTTCGCGCAATCTGTGGGTCAACTGACTCATGCGTGAATTTTAGCTTTTTTAAAGTTTTCGAGCATCTTTTGCACGCAGTATGATTTTATTTGTATAATTTTTATAAGTTTTTGTATAATTTAAACTTAAAATTGCATACAATAAACATGCAAAAACCCTTAACAGGAGACTTTATGTTTGACATACCCCACACCCCCATCCACCCCCAGCGCCGTCAGTTAGTGAAAACTTTAGGTGGCATCGGCCTCTTGCCTTACTTACACTCAAGCAGTACTCAGGCGCAAGCAAACACTTCCGCCCCCCCCTTATCTTGGCCGCAAAAGCCTGTCACCTTGGTGGTGCCCTTTCCGGCGGGCGGTGGCACTGATGCATTTGCACGACCGCTGGCAGCACAATTCTCCAAACAAAGCGGCAAACAGCTCATCATCGACAACCGTGGCGGTGCGGGGGGCACTCTGGGGGCAGGCATTGCTGCCCGCGCCAATGCGGATGCCCACACGCTGTTCATGGGGGCCGTGCACCACACCATCGCCCCATTCATGTACCCCAAGCTTGACTATGACCTAGAGCGTGACTTTGCGCCCTTGCTGCTGGTGGCGACCGTGCCACAAGTGTTGGTGGTGAACCCCAAACGCATTGACAGTACCGATGTGCCTCAACTGTTAACCCTGCTCAAAAAATACCCGGGACGGCATAACTTCGCCTCTGCCGGTAGCGGCACCTCGCACCACTTAGCGGGTGAGCTATTCAAAATTCTCACCAAAACTGCAGTGGAGCATGTGCCCTACCGTGGTGCTGGGCCGGCACTACAAGACTTAATAGCCGGCAATGTCGATATGATGTTTGACGGTATGGGCTCCTCTATCAACCACATCAGGTCTGGGCGAATCAAAGCTTTGATGGTGGCAGGCAACAAACGCAACAGTGCTTTGCCCGAGGTGCCTTGCGCAGCGGAGCTGGGGCTGAACGACTATCAGGTGAGCACTTGGTACGGCGTTTGGGCGCCCAAGGCCTGTCCTACCGAACTAGTGCAGCGCGCCACCGAGGAGCTGCGTCGCGCCTGCGTCGCAGAAGAGATCAAGAGCGTGTGGGCCAATCAGGGCGCCGAGTTCCCGAATCTGTCGGGGCCTGCCTTTGAAAGCTTCATCAAGGCAGAACTGCGCAAGTGGCAACAAGTGGTGAAAACCTCTGGTGCCAAGCTGGACTGAGCCATGAGTGCGGGCCCTATGAGCAATGTCTACGCCGCTATGCGGCAGAGCTTTCCACCAGAGCTAGATCGCATCGCCATTGAAACTGACGATGGCCAGTGCCACAGCTGGCGTGAACTGGAACAACGCAGCGCGCAATTCGCCAATCTCTTCACTGCCCTTGGGCTGACCCCAGGTGAACGGGTGGCTGTGCAAGTAGAAAAGTCGGTGGCTGCCATGTGCATTTACCTCGCCACTTTGCGCGCTGGCTTGGTGTTGGTGCCACTGAACACAGCCTATGAACACGAGGAGCTGAGCTATTTTCTCAAGGATGCCACCCCCAGTCTGTTCATTGGCACCCGGGCACGAACGCAGCAATGGGGGCATGTGCCGATAAAACATATGCTCACGCTCGATGAAGGTGACGCTGCTCTAGCTGCACAATCAGCCCCCGACATGACCTGCCCCGCGCTGCTCACAGCAGCGCAGGCCTGTTCAGACAGCCACCTCGTGGTGAAGTCTGCCGCCAGTGATCTGGCACTGCTGCTCTACACCAGTGGCACCACCGGCCGCAGTAAGGGCGCCATGCTCACGCATGGCAATATTTTGAGCAACGCTCTGACCTTGAAAGAGGTGTGGGGCTGGCAGACGCAGCGCGATGTACTGATTCACGCGCTGCCGATTTTTCATGTGCATGGGCTGCTGGTGGCTCTAGGTGGGGCATTGCTGGCTGGGTGTCGGCAGTTGTGGATGAGCAAGTTTGATGCACGACGCAGCATTGCTTGGTTTAGCGAGGCCACGGTTTTCATGGGCGTCCCTACCTTGTACACACGCATGTTGCAAGAGGCCAGCCTGACACTCGAGAGCTGCAAAAACATGCGGCTGTTTTTGGCAGGGTCGGCCCCTTTGCAAATCGAAACATACGCCGCCTGGCAGGCACGCACCGGGCACACCATCGTCGAACGTTATGGCATGAGCGAGACCATCATGCTGTGCTCCAACTCCTACAGCGCGCCAGAGCTGCGACAGGCAGGCTGCGTGGGCACGCCACTGCCAGGGGTAAATCTGCGCATTGCCAGCCTTGAAGACCCAAGTGCAGGCGAGTGCCCGGTGGAGGTGGTGGGAGAGATTCAAGTACAGGGCGAGAGTGTGTTTAGCGGTTATTGGCAAATGCCCGACAAGACCGCTGAGGCATTCACCGCTGACCATTTTTTCAAAACCGGCGACCTCGGCGTCAAAGACACGAAAGGCCGTGTGCGTATCGTCGGGCGCAACAAAGACCTCATCATCAGCGGTGGCTACAACGTTTATCCGGCAGAAGTGGAAGCGGTGTTGCAGAGCTGTGCGGGCGTAGCAGAGGCGGCCTTGGTGGCGGCACCGCACCCTGATTTTGGCGAAGTCGGGGTTGCCTATGTGGTGCCACAGGCAGGGGCAGTGCTTGCTGGTGAGACTCTGCTGAGCAGTCTGAAGGGCAGAATCGCCAATTTCAAAATCCCCAAAAAATGTATCCCGATTGACGCCTTGCCACGCAACAGCATGGGCAAGGTTCAAAAACAACTGCTGCGCGCCCAGTGCCAACACTTCTTCACCCCCTCAAGCCAGGAGCCAACATAAATGTTTGCCCGTTATCAGTCCAATCGCTCACTACAGGCAGTCAAACAAACCGCCCAACGCTTGATTGGCGCGCAGGGAGACAATAATTTGCAGAGTATTGCCAGCAAGTTGATCGAGCAATATGAGGGGCTGGACGACACTGAGCGTTTGGGCTTTTTTCATTGCCTGGCCACTGAGTTCAACCCAGATCCCAAGGCGGTCAAAGTCGCTGCCGATGCCTACCTCAACCAAGCTGATGCCGAGCAACTGATCGCCCTCACCCGGGTCGTGGAGCCGCGTCGTCAAGAACTATTGCGTCGCATCAACCGCGCACCGCAAGGCACTAAAGCCATTATTGCCATGCGTCGCGCCGTGCTCGCGGCGATGCGCAAACACCCGCCCCTTGCTGCCATTGACGCGGACATGCATCATCTGCTCAGCTCTTGGTTTAACCCTGGTTTTCTTGAACTACAAAAAATCACTTGGCAGTCCCCCGCCGAACTGCTGGAAAAAATTATCTTGCATGAGTCCGTGCATGCCATAGATGGCTGGGACGACCTGCGGCGCCGCCTGCAACCCGACCGCCGTTGTTACGCATTTTTTCACCCACAACTGCCGGGAGAACCCCTCATTTTTGTGGAAGTGGCTTTGGTCAACGAGATGGCCGCCAATGTCGGCAGTCTCATCGATAAAGAGGGGGAAATCGGCACAGCCAAAAGCTTCAAAGCCGCGGTGTTTTATTCCATCAGTAATTGCCAGCCGGGCTTGCGTGGCGTGTCCTTGGGCAACTTTCTCATCAAACGAGTGGCAGAAGAACTGCTGCGCGAAATCCCCACTCTCAAAACTTTTGCCACGCTCTCGCCCATTCCCGGACTCATGTCTTGGCTAAGGCGTCAGGCGCCAGTCCCCGAACAGGCACTAAGCCCAACACAGACAAAGCACTACCGCGCCGCCAAACAAGTGTTGCAACTTAACACCGCCCCGCAGGCGACAGATGTGGCTCCCGCATGGAGTAGCGGACGGGCCAATGCCGAAGAAAAACAAGCACTCATCCGTCTGGCCGCCTTTTACCTTGCTCA
>JBDKJU010000205.1:0-7156 GCA_039796435.1 Pseudomonadota bacterium
GATGAAGCGGCGTGAATCCTCTTTGCTTGGGTTAAACATGTTTGTTTTTCTGCGGGTATTCACAGTGCTCATACACCGCGCATTGCCCGCATTTGGGTGTGCGGGCGACACAGGTGTACCGTCCGTGCAAGATAAGCCAGTGGTGGGCATGCATTTTATAAGCTTCTGGTATGTGTTTAAGCAAGGCTTTTTCAACCGCAAGCACATCTTTGCCGGGCGCTAAATTCATGCGGTTGCTGACTCTGAATATATGCGTGTCCACCGCCATGGTGGGCGCACCGAAGGCAATATTGAGCACCACATTGGCGGTTTTTCGGCCAACGCCAGGCAAGGCTTCTAGCGCTTCGCGTGTGGCGGGTACTTGGCCTTCATGCTGATTGAGCAACAGGGCGCACAAAGCAATGATGTTTTTGGCTTTGTTCTTGGACAGGCCGATGGTGTGAATGTAGGGAATGAGTCCTTCAACCCCCAAGGCCAACACCGTCTCCGGAGTATTGGCCACCGCATAGAGCTTGCGGGTAGCGATGTTGACTGACTTATCAGTGGCTTGGGCTGAGAGCACGACGGCAAGCAAGAGTTCGAATGTGCTGTTGTACAGAAGATCGCTCTTGGGTTCGGGGTTTTGGGCCTGCCAGATTCGGAACATGGCCTCACGTTTGACTTTGTTCATGAACCTTGTTGGCCAATTCGGGCTTGGGCGCGGGCAAGTGCCTGTTGCACAAAATCATGGGTTGAGCCAACACTGCTGGGGCTGCTCTCGGCTGTGTTCCAGTAGCGTTGCAGGTGTTGTTGATGTGCTGTGCGCCAACGTTGGCTGGTTGCTGCGGGGATGGCTGACCATTCATCTTGTGGGGTGATCAGACTGATGCAGTCGACTGGGCAGACGGCCAGACACAGCTCGCAACCCGAACATTCTGCTTGCAACACCGTGTGCATGCGTTTGTGTGCGCCCAAAATGGCATCTACCGGACAGGCTTGCAAACAAAGGGTGCAGCCGATACAGGTGTTGGGGTCGATGTAGGCCAGTGTGAGTGCCGTGATGTCACCGTGCTTAGGGTTGAGCGCTTTGGTGGCCATGCCAGTGCAGCGGGACAATTGCTCAATGCCAGGCACCCCGCCGGGAGGACACTGGTTGATATCAGCTTGCCCGTCAGCGATGGCCTCGGCGTAGTCGGCACATGAGGCGTAGCCGCAGCGTTGGCACTGGGTTTGTGGTAAAACTGCATCTATACGTGCTGCTTGAGCTGACAAGGTGCGGTGCAGCGAAATAGGCACCGGAGGCTTGGGTAACATCCTCACATTTTATTCTGAGATATGAAAGAGACATCAGAAAAACAATACCGAAATGGGCAAAGCTTTGGGGCAAGACTGTCGCGCGGGATACTCAATTTGTTTGGCTGGAAGGTCACCGCCTGTGAGCCTCCTGCCAAGGCTGTAATCATTATCGCCCCGCACACTTCTAATTGGGATTTTCTTATTGGCATTCTGGGCAAATGGGATAAAAATTTGGACTTGAAATTTTTATCCAAAGACAGTTTGCTCAGAGGGCCTTTGGGCTGGTGGTTCAAATACGTAGGCGCAGTGGCCGTTGATCGCAATGCGGCTCATGGCTTGGTGCAACAAGTAGTAAACGAGTTCAAGCAAAAAGAACATTTTTTGTTGGCCATTGCCCCTGAAGGAACACGTAAATTCACCCCACATTGGAAAAGTGGTTTTTATCGTATTGCCTTGGCTGCAAAAGTGCCGATTGGCTTGGCCACCATAGACGTGCGCAAAAAAGAAATACGATTAGAAAATTACTACATGCCTAGCGGCGATGAGGCCGTGGACATGGCCTATATACGCAAAATGTACTCTGTAGCGAATGGTTTTAAACCTCTAAACGAGAGTACCATTCGTCTGGCAGATTAAAATGATTGCCACCTCAAAGTTACGCCCAGTTACGCTATGAACCTCAATTACTCAGCAGAAGATCAGGCCTTCCGCAAACAGGTGCGCGATTTCATCGACGCCAATTTGCCCAAGGACATTCAAGAGCGTGTGCTCTCCGGCAACCGGTTGGAACACACCGATATCAGCAGGTGGCAAGGCATATTGCACAAGCAGGGTTGGGGTGGTGCAGGGTGGCCCAAGAAGTTTGGTGGCACGGGTTGGGACGCGACACAGCAACACATCTTTGATGAAGAAACAGCGGATGCCGGTTGCCCCATGCAGTTGCCCTTTGGTTTGCGCATGGTGGCGCCAGTGATCATGGCTTTTGCTAGTCCTGCGCAGCAAGAACGCCATCTGCCGGGCATCTTATCTGGTGAGACCTGGTGGTGTCAGGGCTATTCTGAGCCGGGTTCTGGCTCAGACTTGGCCTCTTTGAAGACCAAGGCAGAACGTCAGGGCGATCATTACATCGTGAACGGTCAGAAAACCTGGACCACGCTGGGGCAATTTGCCGATTGGATTTTCTGCTTGGTACGCACCAATTCTGATGTGCGCCAACAAGAGGGCATCAGTTTTTTGCTCATCGATATGAAGACTCCCGGCATCACCGTGCGCCCCATCATCATGATGGATCACGAGCATGAAGTCAACGAAGTCTGGTTTGACAATGTCAAAGTGCCAGTCGAAAATCTGGTCGGTGAGGAGAACAAAGGCTGGACCTATGCCAAGTATCTGCTGGGTCATGAGCGCACGGGCATCGCCGGCTTAGGGCGTTCTAAGCGTGTGTTGAAGCAAGTGCGTAAAGTGGCGGCAGTGGCCATGAGTAATGGCAAGCCGCTAATGGAAGATCAGCGCTACCGTGATCGCTTGGCGCAAGTGGAGATAGATCTCACCGCTTTGGAGATCACCTTGCTAAAAGTGTTGGACGCCGAAAAGCAGAAAAAACAAATCGGCCCCGAGGCGTCACTGCTTAAAATTCGCGGCTCCGAAATTCAACAAACTTTGACAGAGTTGGCCATGCAAGCTGCTGGTCCTTACGCCATACCCTATATCGAGGAGCCGCGTCAGCAGGGACAGAAATGGCCCAGCTGGTTGGGTAATGATGCCTATGTACATGCCAGCGGCAGTTACTTCAATATGCGTAAGACCACGATTTACGGTGGTTCTAACGAGATTCAAAAAAACATCATCGCTCAATTGGCGATGGGCTTGTAAAGAGAACGCACAATGGATTTTTCATACACCGAAGAACAAAGCTTGCTCAAGGATACTCTGACTCGCTTTGTGCAGAAAGACTACCCTTTTGATGCCCGTCATAAACGCATTAATGCGGGAGAATTTTGTCACGAACCGACTTGGCAGGCACTCTCAGAAATGGGGGTCATGGCGCTGAACGTGCCCGAAGCCGCAGGTGGGCTAGGCGCTAGCGGCATTGAGACCCAAATAGTGATGGAGGCCGTGGGTCAAGGCCTTATTGTTGAGCCCTTCCTGGCTTCCGCGGTGCTGGGCACCCAGGCCTTGGCTCTGGCCAGTCCCGCACATCCCTTGTTGGAGCAGGTGGCTGCTGGCGCAGTAAAACTGGCGCTGGCACATACCGAACCTGGGCAACGCTACGAACGCATAGCGCAAGGCACCACTGCAGCACGACAGGGCGATGCTCATGTGTTGAATGGCCAGAAAGCTGTGGTGTTGGGTGGGGCGGTGGCTGATTATTTTGTGGTGTCAGCAGTGGCCGAGGGCAAGTGCGCGCTGTTCTTGGTGGATGCCAAGGCCAGCGGCCTGACGCGACACGCCTACCCCACTCAAGACGGTGCCAACGGTGCTGATTTGATTTTGCGCAACGTGTCTGCCGAGCGTCTAGGCAATGCCGAAGACCAACAAGCAATTCTGGAGGCAGTGCTGGACAAAGCCTGCGCTGCCTTGTGTGCTGAGGCGGTAGGAGCCATGGGGGTGTTGGTCAAACTCACCACGGAATACCTGAAAACCCGCAAGCAGTTCGGCGTGACGCTGTCCAACTTTCAAGTGCTCAAGCACCGCGCTGCCGACATGTTGGTGCAGTACGAACTGGCCAAATCCATGGCACTTTATGCCGCGACTGCCGCAGATGAAACAGAGGCGAGAGTGCGGGCGCAGAAAATTTCTGCGGCCCGAGTGCAGGTGAGTCAGGCCTCGCGCTTCGTTTCGCAGCAAGCGGTGCAAACCCACGGTGGCATAGGCGTGACTGATGAGCTCAATGTCAGTCATTATTTCAAGCGCCTGTCGATAATCAACCACACTTTGGGTGATGCTGACTGGCACTTGGCGCGTTACAGCAGCTTGATGTGACCGCGTGGTCAGAATTGCTGCAACCGATTGCTATTGAGCCAAATCATATTTACAATGACCCCCTGAGTCTCAGCTAGGAGATAGAGATGCAACTGTTTACCAAAAAAGTAACGCCCATAGGCCAGGGGGCGGGCTCGGCTCCGTCAAAATCCAAGCGCGAGCCTGGCATAGACGCGGAGAACAACACCCAATCACGCATGAAGTCCAAGCTGGGCGGCAACACCGTGTCAGGAAATAAGTTTGTGGACGCCACGAAACAATCTGCCGAGCATGATTTGGAAGTGGCGGTGGGGTACGATGGTTTGCCAGAAGTGCTGCAAACAGCGGCCTTGTTGTTTGCCAACAATGAAATGGTGATGGCCACTGATGTGCTGCTGTATGCGCTGGAGAATGAACCAGAAACATGCACTATGGGGTGCTGGTTGGCGCTCATGGATTTGTATGTCAAGCAGAATCAAAGGGCTCAGTTTGATGAGTTGGCTTTGCGCTATGTGGTGAAATTTGAACGCAGCGCCCCTGCTTGGGACGAGCTTAATGGGCGAGTGCCACAAAAAGTACAGCTTGAACATCAGACTGCTGCGCTCAGTTTTCCTCCCGAATGTTTGGGAAAAAACCTCGGGATAATCGATCAGTTAAATGCACTGGTGCACAAAAAAATTGATGCCAATGTGGTGACCACCATCAACATAGATCAATTGGTTCACATTGATGCTGAGACTGGTCTGTTGATCTGTAAGCTGCTGCAGCAACTGCGGCGCAAAGGTTTCAATTTAGATTGGCAGGGGCTGAGTAATGGCCTTAAGATTGTGCGACGTCCACTCAATGTGCGGGCTCGCAAACACAACGAGTTGTGGCTTCTGGCCATGGAGTTTTTACAGTGGCAAAACAACCAAGCTGAATTTGAAAATTTGGCCGTTGACTATGCTGTGTGTTTTTCTATGTCACCTCCTTCTTGGGAGCCCTTGACCAAGATGCAGGCAGGCCAAAGTACCAATGCTGTGGCAGCTAAGCCCGAGCTTGAGCTGTTGCCGACGGATGAACATTTGCTCTCTTGGCAGGGCAAATTATCCGGGCCAGCAGATCTGCAGGTGGCCAAGCTACACGAACTCAAGCAGGTCAAGCGCGTCAGCATCAATATCAAAGATGTGACCACGATTGACTTTGTTTGCGCTGGTGATATTTCCAATGGCTTGCTCAAAGTCATGGCCAGTGGATGTTTGGTTGATATCGTGGGTGCGAGCCCCATTATTCAGGCGTTGCTGCAACTGACCGGGACGCCGCAATCTCTGTTTGTCAAGTCCAAGGCCCGAGCTTAAGTGATTCCTGTACACGATCCATCGGTGATTTACGGCACCACGATTGTTTCGGTGCGCAAAGGTCAGCAAGTGGCATTGGGTGGCGATGGGCAAGTGACCTTGGGCAATATGGTGATGAAGGCCACGGCGCGCAAGGTGCGTAGACTGTACAAAGACCAGATATTGGCGGGTTTTGCGGGTGCAACGGCCGATGCCTTTACCTTGTTTGAACGTTTCGAGGCCAAGCTGGAAAAACATCAGGGGCATTTGCAGCGTGCGGCGGTGGAGCTGGCGAAAGACTGGCGCAGTGACCGCGTCTTGCGTCGTCTCGAGGCCATGCTGGCGGTGGCAGACAAAAACGTGTCCTTGATCATCACCGGCACTGGCGATGTGCTCGAGCCTGAACACGGCATTATCGCCATAGGCTCGGGCGGGGCTTATGCTCTCGCCGCGGCACGGGCATTGAACAAGCATTCAAGCCTAAGTGCCGAGCAAACTGTCAAAGAAGCACTTACCATTGCCGGCGAAATCTGTATCTACAGCAATCAACACCACAGCATTGAAGTCCTGGGCGAATGATGGACCAGTGACGGTGCAGGGCGATGGCTTGGTGGCCCTGACGACACAACTGGCATTACATACTCTGGGGATTCCAAGCAGTGGTTTGGACGCATCGGCTAAGGCCCCGCCTGCAAGCCTCAACGACACAGATGATCCGCGAGTGTATGCACTGTCCGCGGCGAGTGTGCGACTATTCAGTGACTTAGGTGTTTGGCAACAACTGCGCGACAGTCAACAGTGCCCTGTATACGAGATGCATGTTTGGGCTGCACCCGCACAGCCCCAAGCCTTGAAATTGAATGCCATGTCGCAAGGGCGCTCTGAGTTGTGTTGCATGGTGTCACACCAAGACCTAATCGCAGCGTTGCGCCATAGTGTGGCTGGCATCAGGGGACAAGTTGCCCCGTCTGCCCTAAACGGGACTGATGCCCGCAGACTGTGTCTGGTAGCAGAAGGAACACGCTCACGCACGCGTCAACAATTGGGCATGAAAACTAAACGTTACGTTTACGAGCAAGTCGCTCTAGTGGGTAGTTGGCGCTGCGAGCACACACATGGCCGAGTGGCTCGGCAATGGTTTTTAGGCGAACAAGGGGTGCTCGCTCTACTGCCCTTAGCCGACCCCCACGTGGTCAGTATGGTGTGGTCAATGCCCAGCAGCATGGCACAAGAGTTTCGGGCTTCGCATGCCACGGCACAAGCAGAGCAATTATCTGCGCTGAGCAGGGGCGTGTTGGGTGAGTTGACCTGGCCTGATGCCCAACTTAGGCTGGCCCTGAGTCCTTTGCAGTATTTGATGGCGCAAGATTGGGTGTGCGAGCACGACAACACGCGCTATGTACTGCTTGGAGATGCGGCACATGCTGTGCATCCACTTGCTGGCTTGGGGCTTAATCTGGGCCTAGGCGATGTGGCCTGCTTGATGCGCCTTTGGTCGCAGAGAGGTAATTATTGGGACCCGCATCTGTATCATGCCTATGTACGTGAAAGACAGGCTGCGGCGTATAAAGTGGCGGCGCTCACCGATGGCTTGGCACGTACCT
>JBDKJU010000206.1:0-9654 GCA_039796435.1 Pseudomonadota bacterium
CACTGTCGACTCAGGCAGTCATGGCTGATTGCATCAAGGCAAAATCTTCTTGACTGAGTGCCAGTAAGCCAAAGCGTAACTGATAACCCCAGTTCTGCTTGTCTTTGCTCAAGCTCAACAATGGCAGTAAAGGGGTGATGGGTGTATCAGTGGTCTGCGCCCACTCAACATCGCGTCGATAGGGGCAAAAGCCGTTACCCATGTCCACCTGATAAGGGGCCGTATCTTTCAAAAAGCCCAAGGCAGTTAAAACCCGCAAAGGGGTTTTATCGCCCATTTTTTCTGTGGGTGAGTAGTACACGACCCCATCCCCAGCATGCATGCGCCGTAAAGGCCCAAGCTTGCCGTGGCAGACCTGCAAAAAACCAGCGCTGACGCCACGTTTGACATGCTCTCTGGACACCACGGCCAGCCAATAGTGAGGCATTCGCTCGTCTTTTTGTGCGCTCATGTGCCTGACACGCAGTCCTTAACCTTTTGTGGCCCCCGAAGTCAAGCCGCTCACCATGTACTTGCGAAACACGTAGTAAATCACGGCTGGCGGCAAGGCATACAACAGCCCGGTGGCCATGAGCAACTCCCAAGGCGAGTCATCTGCATTCAAGAAATGGCCCAAGGCCACGCCCATGGTGACGTGCTCTTCTTTGGAGAGCAACAAAAAGGCGTAGAGATACTCGTTCCAAGCCAACAGCAGGGCATAAATACCCACCGCCACCAAGGACGGGGTCATCAAGGGCAAGTACACCATGCGAAACAATTGCATGGGGCTAGCGCCGTCAATTTTGGCGGCTTCATCAAGCTCCACAGGCAATTTGTCAGAGGCCTGCTTCAACACCCAGATGGCGTAAGGCGAGGCCAAGGTGACCATGGCTAAGACCAATGACCAACGATTGTTGAGCAGACCATAAGTGCTCATGGTCTTGTACATGGGCACTGCCAGAAAAGCCGCAGGAATGAAGTAAGTGAACAAGGCAGCATTCATCACCGTGCGGCCACCCCGCACTTTTAAACGGCTGATGGCAAAGGCCGCACTGGTGGCGACACACAGGGTGATGAGGCCGGTGGCCCCAGCGATGAGCGCGCTGGAGAGCAGTTGCTCCCAAAAATGATGCAGATAAAAATGTTTCTGCCCAAAGACGATATTGAAATTGTTAAAGGTAATATTGTCCGGCCACAACTTACCACCAAAAGCGCTGTCTTTGCTTGAGAAAGCAAAGAGCGCAATGTGGTAGATGGGCAAGAGCGTCCACAGCACCACAGGAATGGCGACGAGAATTAACTTGGCTTCACTGCTGATATCTTTGAACTTCATGGCTTAACCATCCGCCTCATTGGTTTGTGACAGGCGCTTCATCATGAAAAATACCAAGGGAAGCACAAAGGGTAAAGCCACCACGATGGCCGCCATAGACAGATCAACCTGATCCAAACGCAGATAACGAATGCCCAGCGTGGCCAGCACATGTGTTTGATCGGCCGGGTTGCCGCCAGTGAGCAGGTACACACTGTTAAAGTCACCAAGTGTCCAGATCATCGACAGGATGGTTGAAGTCAAATAAAGTTTTTTCATCGATGGCCAAGTGATGTGGCGATATTTTTGCCAAGCACTTGCCCCATCCACGCTGGCGGCTTCGTACAACCCTTGCGGAATAGCCAAGCGGCCCGCCATCAGAATGAGTGTCCAAAACGGCAGGCTTTTCCAAATATGGGTGAGCATGGACATGGACAGAGCAATGGCCGGGTCATTGAGCCAGTTGGGGCCATCTAGACCGGTAAAGCGAAAAATGGTGCTGTTGATGATGCCCCATTCAGGGTTCAACATGAAACGTATTGACAGGATGGTGGGGATCGAGGGCACTGCCCAAGGCAAGATAAACAACACGGAGAGCCACTTGATCCAAGGTCGGCTGTGAATGAAAAAACCGGAGAGAAACATGGCGATGACAAACTTGATGTTGACTGCCACCACCACAAAAATAATGGTGTTCCACACCGTGCCGAAAAACACCGGATCGGCAAAGAGTTTTTGATAACTCTCAGGATTTCGCGCTAAATACAAACCATAACAAACAGGGAAGAGCACGAAAACGAAAAATATAAACACGTAGGGTGCCACCAAAAAAGTGCCCCAACGATTGAACAAGGCATTTGCCTTAGCAGATGAACCAGACTGAGTGGTATTGTGCATAGTTAAAGC
The DNA here is from genome assembly GCA_039796435.1 of Pseudomonadota bacterium. Taxonomy (GTDB): domain Bacteria; phylum Pseudomonadota; class Gammaproteobacteria; order Burkholderiales; family Casimicrobiaceae; genus JBDKJU01. The sequence goes on from JBDKJU010000206.1 coordinate 2,198, forward strand.
CACAGCAAACGAGTTGCTGTGGCCTTTGTGACAAATGTGTCTTACTTCTGTGCGGCGACTTCTTTGATGCGTGCAATCATCTCGTCAGTGGCTTTTTCCACCGACACCTTGTCGTTGACGACACGGTTCATGGCCTTGGCCCAAACGTTTTCATTGTTGAGCACGGTGAACTTGTAGTTCTTCACAAACTCAAAGTTATTGGTACCGGCGACGAATTGACGCTGTACCGTGGCACGTTGGGGGTCGGAAAGCCAGAAACCAGTGCGTGCCACCCCTGATTTGGTTACTGGATACCAGCGGCCCAAGGCGCCTTCGACAAATGGAATGGCGTTTTCATCTTGCAGCAAGAAAGTGATGAACTCTTTCGCACGCTTCTTGTTTTTAGACTGGTCGAACACCACACCGGTTTTGACTGCCGCACGATAAGTCATGGCCGAGCCATCGGGGCGCTTGGGGAAACCTGCTGTGGCGATCAATTGCTCGTAATTCTTCTTTGCCTGAGCACGGGTAGGTGCATCTAATGCCGCATTGTTCATGTCGTCCAAATGCTTGGTCGCGATCGAAATCGTGGCATTGTGGGTCATGATAATGCTCTTGTTGTGGAAGGCCACATTGTTGTCCGGGTCTTTCCACGAAGTGGACGAAGGCGGCGTGCAACCACGGGTATAGAGGTTGGTGTAATCACGCAAAGCGCCTGCCAAAGCCGCGCGATTCTTGGCGTCACCAGCAGTGATATTGCCGTTGTCATCCACCAACTTGGCACCGTGCGCATCGGCAAAGGTTAGGAAGCTGTAGAAGCTGTCCGAGCTGTCTACCCCCATCGGGTTACCTACGGCATACACCTTCTTGCCGGTTTTTTTGCGATAGGCTGGTTGCACCTTGTCACACCAAAAATCCCAATAAGCTTTCCAAGTGCCGGGAATATCAGACTCTTTAAATCCGGCTTCCTCCAACATGTCTTTCCAGTAGTTGATGTGCATGGTCTGCTGCTCAAGCGGGAAGGCGTAATAAGCTTTTTTCTTGGCTTTCTCGTTCCACAAATAGGTGGTTTCTACCGTATTGGGCAAGAAAATGTTTTTGATCGGGTTGATCACATCAGAGATGTCTTCCAGCTTGCCGTCATATGCCCACTTACTGGTGACCTGAAAATCATATACATGACCGAATGACACATCCGGTGGATTGCCTGCGTCCATGGCTGCCACTGACTTGGGGATGATCTCTTGCACGGCGTAACGTGAGAGGTCTACTTTTACGCCAGTCTTGGCTTCAAATTTTTTGACAACGTCGTCAAGCGCAGCATCTTCTGCTGGGTAAAAACCTTTGGTAAACCAAACGGTGAGTTTTTCTTGCGCTAGGGATGGGGCAGCGGCAAATCCAGCCAGCCCGAGGGCCACAGCCACCGATGCCAAGCGTTTTTTAAATGAATGCATCAACAGGTCTCCTATTAGTGATGAACTCATATGATAACTTATTTAAACGCTGTCGCTGTGTCGATGAAATGCAACAAACCCTCTACAAGCCACTGTTTCAAGCTGACTTTTTTATCATTTTGTCTGTAAACCGTTAAAATTCATCATGCTACGTGTCCTCTCCAGACACCACACCACTATCAAGGATGTCAATCGTGTTGAAAATGAAACCTTTATGTAAAGCAATTGGACTGGCACTCGCAGTCTTGGGTGCACAGGCAAGCTGGTCGCAGTCAGCGCAACTGGGGGTCAGCATCACAGATGGTAAGGTAGTTGGGGGCGAAGCCCAACTCAGACTGGCACCTAGCAGCACCTCTGGCCTGAACTTGGATGCCTATGGCAGCAAGTCCGCAGCCGGGCTAAAACTCTCCTATCAAATGCTCTCCACCGGTGACGGTATATCCGCCGCCACCGCCAGCGTCTTTCGTGTGTTTCTGGCAGGCGATGTCAGCAAACCAGGCATCAGCGATCAAAATGGCCACAAGGCCAGCTTTGGTAAATACACCCTCGGCATGGGTTATGAAAATCGCCACTATTTCGGCAGCCTATATTTCAGCAAGGGCAGTGGCGACACCGCCCTCATCAAAGACCTGGGCTCTGTCGGTAATTACCTTGCCGCCTACGACACTGGTTATGGCTTGCGCGTGGGCACTTACGTCGAAGAGGCGCTCCTGCGCCTGACCGCTGGCGCCGACTATGAACGCGGCAAATACGGCGCACGTCAGGTCACTGGCTCGCTTGAGGCAGAGAAATTTTTCCAGGGCATGCCCTTTTCCGTGGCCCTGTCAGGCGAGAGCCTGAATCGGCGCGACAGTCTCGCAGGCAGCTCACAAGACACCCGCGGCATGCTCACCGTCAAGGTGGACGTGACTGGTCAGGCCATGGCCGGCAGCCATCCTGACTGGGCCAAACGTGCCCTCGCCACCAGCGCCGCGCACAAGCGGACTGTTGACACCTATGCATTTCAACAAAGCAAAGCGGCCAGCCCGACCACCAGCAATCGAGCCCCCGTGGCCGTGGCCGACAGCGTCACCGTGGTCAGTGGCAGCAGCAACAACAGCATAGCGGTATTGGCCAATGACAGCGATGCTGATGGCGACACCTTGAGCATCAGCGCGGTCAGCGCCCCCAGCAAAGGCAGCGCCAGCATCAGTGGCAAAAACATCGTGTACAACTCTAACACTGGCAGCTCTGGCACGGACAGCTTCACTTACACAGTGAGTGATGGCAAAGGCGGCAGCGCGCAAGGCACGGTCACCGTCACCATCACCGCTGCCGCCGTGGCGAATCGCGCCCCAGTAGCCGTCAGCGACACCGCCACCGTGGCTGCCAATGCCGCTGCCACGCTCATCAATGTGCTGGCCAATGACAGCGACGCTGATGGCGACACCTTGTCCCTCACCGCCGTGGGCGCCACCTCTGCGGGCGGCACCGCCACCCTCTCCGGCAACCAAATCAGCTACACCCCCAAAGCGGGTTACAGTGGCACTGAGACCTTCTCCTACACCGTCTCTGATGGCAAAGGTGGCAGCGCACAAGGCACGGTCACCGTCACCATCACCCCCGCTGTCGTGGTGAACCGTGTGCCAGTGGCGGTCAACGACACCGCCACCGTGGCCGCCAATGCCGCCGCCACGCTCATCAATGTGCTGGCCAATGACAGCGATGCTGATGGCGACACCTTGTCCCTCACCGCCGTGGGCGCCACCTCTGCGGGCGGCACCGCCACCCTCTCCGGCAACCAAATCAGCTACACCCCCAAGGCGGGTTACAGTGGCACTGAGACCTTCTCCTACACCGTCTCTGATGGCAAAGGTGGCAGCGCACAAGGCACGGTCACCGTCACCATCACCCCTGCCGCCAACCGCGTGCCCGTGGCCGTGAATGACACCCTCACCGTCGCCGCCAACAGCAGCAACAATGTGGTCAATGTGTTGGCCAACGACAGCGACCCCGATGGCGACACTTTGAGCATACAGTCCATCAGCACAGCGCCCAATGGCACGGTAATACTGGTCTCCGGCAAACTCAGCTACACCCCCAAGGCGGGTTACTCAGGCAGCGACAGCTTTAGCTACGTGGTCGGCGACGGCAAAGGCGGCACCGCCACCGCCACGGTCACCATCACAGTCACGCCCGCCCCTTCTGGGGTCAATGTGGCGCCTGTGGCAGTCAACGACAGCTTCACGGTCAGCAAAGACTCTTCTGCCAACCTGCTTGATGTGCTGGCCAATGACAGCGATGCCAACGGTGACACCCTCGCCATTATCGCCATCAATCCACCGCAGAAGGGCACTGCCAGCATTGTAGGCAGCAAGATCAGCTACACCCCCAATGCTGGCTTTACCGGCTCTGACACCATCACCTATCTGATCAGCGATGGGCGCGGCGGCACTGCCATTGCCGTGGCCACCATCACGGTGATGTGATGAGGCTCTGCCTGAGAAAGTAAGGAAATAAAGAAATAAGTAAATAAAAAAAGCGGCTAGGCCGCTTTTTTTACAGCATGAAAATGAGGTGACTCAATACATGGCCTTATTGTCAGAGAGGTAGATAAAGCCCTTCACCAAGCGGTACAGTACCCACACCCAAACAATACCCAGAATAAGAAAGCCAAGACCCAATAACCACACTGTCAGCCAGCCGAGGACACTCCAAAACATCGTCCACCAGAAGGTGCGAATGTGCCAAGTGTGATGCGAGCGCAACATGGCATTGGTTTCGCTGCCACGCTTGATGTAGTTGATGATCACAGCCACCAAGGCTGGAAAGGCGGTGAACATGGCCAAAGCGTACAAGGCATAGGTGATGTACACCACGCTTTTGTCAGGGGTCGGGGTTTGGTCAATAGTGACGGGGGTATTCATGCAAGTTTTGCTTTCCTAAATAATCAGTCAAAAGTAGACAAGGCCGCCAGAACGCGGTCAGCAATCATTTCGCTGACACGCACGTTCGCCTCCGCACTTACCCCCGCAATATGTGGGGTAAGCACCAGGTTTTCAATCCCAGACCAAAGTTCGCTGGCCGGCAGTGGTTCATTGGCAAACACGTCAATAGCCGCGCCAGCAATGTGGCCTTGTCGCATCAACGCAGCCAAGGCCGACTCATCAACCAAGCCACCGCGAGCTGTGTTAATGAGTATGGCACCTTTTTTTAGCTGCCCCAGACGCTCGGCAGACAAGAGGTTCTGCGTCTCTGGGGTCAAGGGCACATGCAAGGACAGCACATCTGCGCGCGCCAAGGCCGCAGGTAAATCAAGCTGCTCGGCCAAGTGCCAGGCTGGGTGGCCCGTGGCGAGCATGGGGTCATAGGCCACGACGCGCATATTCATGGCCACCGCCATTTTGGCCACACGCTGCCCTATGTCCCCAAAGCCAAGTAATGCCAAGGTTTTGCCCGCCGTCTCACGTCCAGTCGACAAAACATTACGCGGCCATTTTCCGGATGTGACCGCAGCCGTAGACAGGTAACTGCCGCGCAACAGCAGCATGGCGGTGGTGATCACATACTCGGCCACCGCCAAGGCGTTGGCACCTGTGGCAGGAATCACTTCTATGCCACGAGCCTGACAGGCGACCATGTCAATATTGTCCAACCCAACTCCTAACCGCCCCACCACGCTGCACTTTTGCATGGCATGCAGCAAATCCCCTCTGACTTGCGTGCGGTTGCGCACAATCAAGGCGTCGCAATCTGCCGCCGCCGACAGCAAAAGCGCGGGCTTATCCACCAGTTGGGGGTCGTACACAGTGTCGGGGAAACGAGCCTTAAGTGAGGCCACGGCTGCTTCGTCCATGAATTCGGTGATGACTATTTTTTTCATCATGCAATTGTAAAATGTCAGGTTCACTTTCGATAGACTATGCGCCAACTTTTCGTCACCACCGCCCTGCCTTACGCCAACGGCCCCTTTCACATTGGTCACATTTTTGAATACATACAGGCCGATATCTGGGTTCGCAGCATGCGCATGCAGGGACATGCAGTGCATTTCGTGTGCGCTGACGACACCCACGGTGCCCCCATCATGCTCAAGGCCGAAGCAGAGGGGAAAACCCCGCAGCAAGTAGTGGCCGAAATCGCCGCCACCCGCCCCAAACACCTGCAGGGTTTCCATATCGGCTTTGACCACTGGCACTCCACCGACGCACCAGAAAACCACGCTCTGGCGCAAGATGTGTACCGAAAATTAAAAGCAGCCGGCTTTATCACCACCCGCGAGGTCGAGCAGTTTTATGATCCGGTGAAAAACATGTTTTTGCCAGACCGTTTCATCAAAGGCGAATGTCCAAAATGCGGTGCCAAAGACCAGTACGGCGATGCCTGTGAAGCCTGCGGTGCCGTGTATGCGCCGACCGAGCTCAAAAACCCTTACTCGGCCTTAAGTGGAGCCACGCCCGTGTTGCGCAGCTCGGAGCATTATTTTTTCAAGCTCTCCGACCCGCTATGTGTGGCTTTTTTAAAGGACTGGGTGGCGCAGAGCAATCTGCAAAGCGAAATTGCCAACAAAAACCAGGAATGGCTAAAAGAAGACGAGCAAGGCAAGAGCGGTCTGGGTGACTGGGACATCTCGCGCGATGCGCCTTACTTTGGTATTGAAATACCCGACCTGCCAGAAGGTTCGCCAAAAAAATATTTTTACGTCTGGCTTGATGCCCCCATCGGCTATCTGGCCAGCTTCAAGGCTTATTGTGCCAAACAAGGCATGGATTTCGATGCCTTTTTGCAGCACCCGAACAGTGAGCAGGTGCATTTCATCGGCAAGGACATAGTCTACTTCCACACCTTGTTTTGGCCGGCCATGCTCAAATTTGCCGGCGCCCCCTACAAGGTACCCAACCATGTGTATGTGCATGGTTTTGTCACCGTCAACGGCGAAAAGATGAGCAAAAGTCGAGGCACGGGTTTGTCACCTGATGCCTATCTTGATTGCCAGTTAAACCCTGATTTTCTGCGCTATTACTTTGCCGCCAAATGCAACCCCAATGTAGAAGACGTGGACTTCAACAAGCTTGATTTTGTCGCTCGAGTCAACAGCGATTTGGTGGGCAAAACTGTCAATATCGCCAGCCGGGCAGCGGGATTTCTCGCCAAGCAATTCGGCAACCGACTCGGGGCGAGTGACAGCGCAGTGCTCGCCCCCGTGCACGCTGGTGTCAGTGAATTCGCTGCCAGCTATGAAGCTCGCGACTTCGCCAGTGTCTGTCGCGAAGCCATGCGCCTGGCTGATCAAATCAACGAGTACACCGACACCCACAAACCTTGGGCACTGGCCAAGACCGCAGGCAAAGAAGAGGAATTGCATCTCGTACTCTCCACCCTCATCAATGCCTTCCGTCTGCTCATCATCGCCCTCAAACCCATGGTGCCAGGTCTGGCGCAGCAGGCGGAAAAGTTTCTCCATGTCTCCGAACTCACTTGGGCAGATGCCCAACAACCTCTGCCGGTCGGGCACGAGATCGGCGCTTACCAGCACCTGCTTACTCGTTTGGAAACCAAGGACGTTGAGCACTTCATTGCTTTGTCAAACACACAGATCGACAAACAAGCCGACAAACAAAACAACAAACCAAGCAAGGCCTCGCAGAAAAACAGCACCTCCGCCTCCGGCACCAACGCCAGCGGCAACAATAGCAGCAACAACCACAGCATGGACGCAAGCGGCGACACCATCGGCATCCATGATTTTGCCAAGCTTGATTTACGCGTGGCCACCATCGTGGCGGCTCAGGCGGTAGAGGGCTCTGACAAATTACTGCAATTGAGTCTGGATATTGGTGAAGCAAAGCCGCGCAATGTATTCTCCGGCATCAAATCAGCCTATCGCCCAGAAAGCCTGGTGGGCAGGCAGGTCATGATGATTGCCAACCTGGCACCACGCAAAATGAAATTCGGCGTATCAGAGGGAATGGTCTTGGCCGCCAGTGGCAAAGATGACGATACCGGTATTTTTTTGCTGTCCCCCGATGCAGGTGCCCGCAGCGG
>JBDKJU010000207.1:0-2564 GCA_039796435.1 Pseudomonadota bacterium
AGAATGGTCATAGCGATGTCATTCCTGCGGAGGTGAGAATCCGTAAGCGACAGCGTGGATTCCCGCCTTCGCGGGAATGACGGAGTTCGCTTGATATTGGATTATTCAGTTTGACCATTCTTCTCGCCCCTATGGAGGGGCTGCTTGACTTTGTGCTACGCGATATCCTCACCCGCGTGGGTGGGGTGGACAGGTGCGTGTCTGAGTTCATTCGGGTGACCAACACGGTGCTGCCAGACCGCGTTTACTACCGCGTTGTACCCGAGCTGTTGAGCAAAGGGCTGACATTGTCTGGCGTACCTGTTAGGCCGCAATTGCTAGGCTCAGACCCTCTGTGCATGGCAGACAATGCTGCTGCGCTAGCTAGGTTAAACCCGCCCGGCATAGACCTTAACTTTGGCTGCCCCGCCAAAGTGGTAAATCGCCACGGTGGTGGTGCCGCACTGTTGGACGAGCCAGAATTGGTGGCAAAAATCGTTGCTGCTGTACGTCGTGCTGTGCCATCCAATGTTCCCGTGTCTGCCAAAATGCGCTTAGGTTTTAACGACGATAGCCGTGCTGAAGAGTGCGCCATCGCCATTGCGTCCAGCGGCGCTAACGAGTTGGTCGTCCACGCGCGTACCAAGGCTGATGGCTACAGACCCCCTGCGTATTGGGCGCGGATTGCTGATATCTGTGCCGTCGTCAACATCAAAGTCATTGCCAATGGCGAGATTTGGAATGTGGAAGACGCCAAGCGCTGCCAAGAACTTTCGGGCTGTGACACCTTGATGATTGGGCGCGGCATGGTGCAAAACCCGGGTTTGGCAAATGAAATCAAGGGCCAGATTATGGGCCACAGCGGCGCATCAAGTTGGCCATCAATTCAACCTCTGCTCCACGATTTTTGGGAGCTGGTGTGCAACCGGCTGGACAGAAAGTCCAGAACAGGTCGGTTCAAGCAATGGCTGAATTTCTTGCGTCGCCAGTATCCTGAAGCTGAAATGGCCTACATGGCGCTGCGTACGTGCAATGATCCAGATCAAGTGGATGCGTGGTTGTTGTCTACAAACACTACGTTTTTGAAAACAGTGCCTCAAACCCATCAATAGGCTCAAACCGCTTGTTGGCATAGCGCAGCCGTGTCGGGCCGGGCAGGGCGCGTTCACGCACCGAGTGTTGCGGGTCGCCAGGGTAGGTGATGGTGCGTATGCCTTCATACTCAAACGGCTCAGGCTCAATCACAGGGGGCGGTTTACAGCGGGCTTCTGCCAAGGCGCTGGCAACCGTGCTGTGGTGCGACAAATGCGCCAAACTCATGATTTGTGGCGGGGCAAGGGCGATGCCGCCGCGCCAATATTCCTCTAGCGCAACGCGTGGTGTCAGCCATACGCTGGTCGTTGTTTCATAGTTGTCATGTACAGCCGTTTGATGGCTTGGCACGGCTGCTATAAAAAATCGAGTATCAAAACGCTTTGTGGACACAGAGGCCAGTTTGGGTGTGATCCAGCGCGACCAGGGCTGCACATGCTGGGTTTGCAGCCGCAAGCCCAGTTGCACCAGTACGCTTGGAAAGCTTGCCCCCGCTTTGAGCATTTGCGTGGCTTGGGCGGTGATTTCCTTGGTTGCACCTACGGCAAACAGCACGCCTGATTCTTCAAATGCTTCTCGCAAAGCTGCCACGTACAAAGCGGCTGCGCTGAGGTGCTGCAAAGCAGGTTCATTCAGTGCCGTATGCAAGGCTTGGGGCGTTTGGTCTAAGCGGTTTGGCAGGTCATCCAGCGCATCAGCTACATCTAACTTGCCACCAGGAAAGACATAAGCACCACCCAAAACGTCGGACAAGCCACTGCGTTTCATCAAAAATACTTCCAAACCTGCTGACGCGTCTCGCAATAACACCACGGTTGACGCATCGCGGACAGGTGTTTCTATGGCGTGGTGGTTTAATTCCATGATTGAGCTAAGATTTTTTTAAATTTCATTGAAAGGAATAGGCATGTCATCAACTACTTTAGATTTTAAAGGCCGTGTTGCCATTGTGACCGGTGCAGGCGGTGGATTGGGTCGCCAACATGCCTTGGCTTTAGCGGCTAGGGGCGCCAAAGTGGTGGTAAATGACTTGGGCGGTGCACGAGATGGGGCAGCGGGTACAGGCTCTGTCACCGCAGCACAAGCAGTTGTCGAAGAAATTCGCGCCACGGGTGGCGAAGCGATGGCCAATGGCGCTTCTGTTACCGATTTTTCCGCTGTACAAGCCATGGTGGCAGAAGCGATGGCTAAATGGGGGCGTGTGGATATTTTGGTCAACAATGCCGGCATTTTGCGTGACAAAAGCTTTGCCAAAATGGAGTTAGCCGATTTTGCGTTGGTGGTAGATGTGCATCTGATGGGCGCAGTGAATTGCACCAAGGCTGTATGGGCCATCATGAACGAGCAAAAATATGGCCGTATCGTGATGACCACATCATCCAGCGGCTTGTATGGCAACTTTGGTCAAGCCAACTATGGCGCAGCCAAAATGGCGCTGGTGGGCTTGATGCAAACGCTGTCTATCGAAGGCGCTAAAAACGACATTCGCGTGA
>JBDKJU010000208.1:0-2798 GCA_039796435.1 Pseudomonadota bacterium
GGTGAATTTTGGCTTGTCGGCAGGTGCGCAGGCAGCGATCAGCAAGGTCAACAGGGACAGCAAGGACAGCAAAAATTTAGACATAGTGGTCCACCAACAAGGCCGCGAATAACAGCATTAAGTAGGTGATGGAGATTTTAAAAATCTGACGTGACAAAGTGTCTGAATAATTTTGGTGCAGGCGCCAGCAATTCCAGGCAAACCAGGCACCCAAGAGCAAAGCCGAGGCAGCATATATGGCGCCCATTTCGCGCATGGCCACGGGCATCAGGCTGGCAGCCAGAAGCAACAGGGTGTACAAAAACATATGCAAAGTGGTGTAACGCTGGCCGTGGGTCACTGGCAGCATGGGCAGCCCGGATTCTTCATAATCCTTGCGGCGGTATAAGGCCAGCGCCCAGAAATGCGGCGGCGTCCACAAAAAAATAATCAGCACCAGAACCCAAGCAAGTGCCGAGACTTCATTGGCCATGGCAGCCCAGCCCAAGACCGGGGGCATGGCCCCGGAAGCGCCGCCGATAACAATGTTTTGTGGCGAGGCAGGTTTTAGCCACAGGGTGTAAAAGATGGCATAGCCAAAGAATGTCAGTAAAGTGAGCCACAGCGTCAGGCCATTGACACCAAACCACAGCACCGCTGCGCCAGCCAGCCCCAAGACGAGAGCCGAGCCGAGCGTAGTGGGAACGCTGACGGCACCAGTGGCCGAGGCACGCCAGGCGGTGCGTTTCATCTTGGCATCTGTGTGTGCTTCCAAAAGACAATTGACCGTGAATGCAGAGGCCGCCAGCAGCCAGATGCCCAGAGCGGCCAGCAGGACTTTGCCCAAAGGAGGCGCTGTGGACGCGGGCACTGCCAGACACATGCCGATGATCGCCGTGAACACTGCCAGCAGGGTGACGCGTGGCTTGGTCAGGGTCCAGAGTTGTCGTAAAGTGCTGGAGGTGCTGGGCATTAAGGTCTTTGATCGCTTAGTGTGTGAATGGCTTACTGTCTTAGGGCCTTAGTGTCTGATGCGGTGGTTGATCATGACCAACTTGCCCAGCAACAGCGCTGCCACCACATTGTGGGCGACAGCAAGAACCAGAGGCAAAGACAGCAGCACATTGGCGATGCCAAGGCCAATTTGCGTGCACAGCAAAAAGAACAGCACTAAGCCATGCATGCGCCAGGTGCCTTGTTGTACCAAAGCCCAGGCAAACAGGCAAAGGAAGGCGCCGACAACGAGGGCACCAACGCGGTGCACCCAGTGAATGGTGGTCAAGGCCTCGCGCGATAAATTGTCACCCACAGCGTTTTTGCCCAGCTCACGCGCCATAGTGAACCCGTGCTCAAAATCAGTCTGGCTAGGCACCCAGGCCCCGTGGCAGGTAGGGAAATCGGTGCAGGCAAGGGCAGCGTAATTGGTGCTGACCCAGCCACCCAAAGCAATCTGCGCAAACAGCAATAACAAGGCCAGCAGCGCAAAGAGCTTGAGGCTGGCGGGCGATTCGCGCCTTTGTGAACCGTTGTTGCAGGAGACCATGAGCCAGCACAAACTGGCGAAAATGATCATGCCACCCAGAAGATGCCCGGTCACGATGGCGGGCTTGAGCAATAGCGTGACCGTCCATTTACCAAACAAGGCTTGCACGATGACCAGTGCCGCCAACATTGTGGGGAACACTGCCCCGATACCACGTGGTCGCCGACCTAGCCAGGCCATCACCATCATGATGGCAATTAAAGCGCCGAGAATGCCCGCCAGGTAGCGGTGGATCATTTCTTTCCAGGCCTTGGGCATGCTGACTGGCCCCTCGGGCATGGCCTTGGCGGCTTGCGCGATGTCGCTGCTGGCAGCCGTGGGCGTGAGCTTGCCATAACAGCCAGGCCAGTCAGGGCAGCCAAGCCCGGCGTCAGACAGGCGCACATACGCCCCGAAACCCACCACGATCAAGCACAGTAAGGTGGCCACGCGTGTCAGTAGAGTAAACATGCTCTATTAATCCTATCTATCCTATTTTTGAGGCCTTGAGCACACGCATCAAGTCCTGCTGCATTTTTTTTACCTGCAGTTGTCCATCGGCGGGCACGGGCCAGACCAGTACCTGATTGAACAGTGGGTCGATGAGCAGTACCTGCCCACGTTGCTCGGGCCAAGTGCTTAAGGCCTTGCTCAGTTCGGGGGTCATGGGCAACTCCAGCAGACCCTCGGCGGCGTCAAATTTTCTGACGCTGGTGTTGAGCACCACTCTGCCTACGCGGGTGCGATCGCGTCCGGTCATGGTGCGCAGCTGTGCGGTGGCATGGCGCACTTGTGTGCAGCGCGCATCGCAGTGGGCTTCTTGTTGCCAGACCACTCGCCATTGCCCATCCAGTTCTGGTGTGTCAAGCGCGGGCAAGGGGCGGGTGGGCAGCAGGGTGCCAAAATTCATCTTGCTTTGCGGTTGATAAAAATAATAAGCCACCCATGCCAACACAAAGGGCGCGGCACACACGGCGAAAATGAGGCTAAGGGTTTTTTGATGCGGCTTCATGAACCTGGCGAAAGTTTTCTGGTATTGAGTACCAGCCACAAGACCAAGGCCAAAGCGGCAAACAGCAGCCACTGTCCACGGTACATGCGGTGGGTATCTATTTTAAAGTCTGGTGCTGGCCATTGGCGTTGCAAGTGGTCATTTTGGTCAAGCTGATCAACGGAGTGCAGTGCCTCAAGCACCCAAGGGTTGAGGGGGCTGCCATGGATTTTAGCCAGAACATCCAAGGTGAAATAGGGCAGGATGTGGGGCGTGCCAGGCTCAGGCTTGAGTGGCGGCAGCCCT
>JBDKJU010000209.1:0-2752 GCA_039796435.1 Pseudomonadota bacterium
GGGCTTGATTTTTCCAGCAAGGCAGCGGTGTTTGAGACCTTTCGCAAACTGCATCCGATTTTGAAAGACCAGCATTTCTTAAACCCCAAAGAAGACGAAGACGACCCCTACGAGAGCACCCAGATCACAGCCTTGCTGGCCAACAAGCACGGCATTTACGGGGTATACTCTATGCGCGAGGTATTCGAGTTCACCCAATTCTGGGCCGCCGGTTCTGGCCGTGAATTTGCCTTGGGCGCCATGTATCAAGCCTTTCACCAACCTGCCTGCACCGCCGAGCAAGTCGCGCGCATCGGCATAGAGACCGGGGCACATTTTGACAAAAACTCAGCATTGCCCATGTCCTTGTACAGCATGAATCTGGCCAGCTAATGGCCACCGTACTCGACGAGTGTCATCGCTTTTACCTTGAGCGCGCCCCAGTGCGTGGCACTTGGGTGCGTCTGTCCAACAGCATCAGCGATATGTTCAGTCACCACTCTTACCCCGAGGTGGTGGCGCAAGCATTGGCTGAGCTTAGCTGCACGGCAGTGGCCCTTGCCGATGCACTAAAGTTTGAAGGCGATCTCATCATGCAAGCCCAAAGTGATGGTGACTCTTTTTTAAAACTGCTGGCGGTTGAAGTGAGTGATCAACTGCTCTATCGAGGTGTGGCCAAACTTGACGAAGAACAGCTCTGCCCCGCCCGCGTGCCGGCCTTACTGGCCGACTGTCAACGTCTGGTGCTCACCATCGCCCCCAAACACGATGCGCAGCAATACCAAAGCATCGTGGCCTTAAACACCGACGGCATAGCGGCAATGCTGGAAGGCTATCTCAAAGACTCACAGCAAGTTCCCTCGGCCATGCGCATCACTTGGCAGGCAAATGTGGCCACTGCCTTACTTTTGCAAAAACTCCCCACCCACAGCGCTGAAGAAGACGAAGCTTGGCGGCGCAGCCTAAGCTTGTTCAATACCTTAAGCACCGAGGAGCTTGCCGAATTGCCGGCGCAAGACCTGCTGTATCGATTGTTCCATGAAGAGCAAGTGCGCCTGCACCCTGCCCGCAGTGTCGGTTTTTATTGCCCATGCAGCAATGCTCGTGTGGCCAAAGCACTGCGCTTGATTGGTGAGGCTGAATGCCGTGACATTTTGGCCGAACGCGGACAGATTGATGTGCATTGTGATTACTGCAATAAGCCTTATCAATTTGCCGAAGCCGACCTCTATGCCCTGTTCTCAGGGCAAGCCGTGTATGAGCCTGCCCCCACCCGACACTAAAGTACGCGTAGACAAATGGCTGTGGGCTGCGCGTTTTTTTAAAACCCGCTCCTTGGCACTTGAGGCCATCAATGCAGGTCACATCCGCTTGGTCAATGGCAATGAGCAACACCGCATCAAGCCCGCCCATGCACTGCAAGTAGGTGAGACCTTGCGCATTCAAAAAGACGCCCTCATCTGGGTCATAGAGGTGTGCGCTTTGTCGGCACAACGTGGCAGCGCCGACCTCGCCAGTGCGCTGTATCAGGAAACCCAGGCCTCACTCGCCGCCAGAGAATCAGCCGCCTTGCAGCGCAAAGCCATGAGCACGCACTTTACCCCACCCATTGGTCGCCCGAGTAAACGCGACCGACGCTTGATAGATGCTTTTCGAGAGCAACATTAACGCGAGTTAAACTTGAATTTTTCCCTGACGACCTTATCTGCGTAGCGTATGGCCAGCACCAACCACGATCCTGATATTGACACCGTTCTTGAACGTGTCGAGCAAAAAGTCAAGCCTCCGCCGATGCACAAGGTGATGATTTTGAACGACGACTACACCCCCATGGATTTTGTGGTGCGGGTGTTGCAAGGCGTGTTTCAGATGAGCCGTGAAAAAGCCACCACCGTCATGCTCGCCATTCACCGCAATGGCATGGGGGTCTGCGGGGTCTACACCAAAGACATCGCCACCACCAAAGTGGAAATAGTACTAGCCCTGGCGCAGGAACAGCAACACCCTTTGCAATGTTTATCGGAAGAAGAGTAAAACATGATTGCCCAAGAACTCGAAGTCAGTCTCCACATGGCCTTTGCTGAAGCAAGGCAAAAAAAACATGAATACATCACCGTGGAGCACCTGTTATTGGCCATGCTCGACAACCCCACTGCCCTCACGGTGCTCAGAGCCTGCAATGTCAACATTGAAGAACTAAGAGCCCAGCTCAGTGAGTTCTTGACCGAACACACACCTCGCCTAAACCCCAAAGCCGTGGCTGACACGCAACCCACACAAGGTTTTCAACGGGTGATACAACGAGCCATTTTGCACGTGCAGTCTTCGGGCAAAAAAGAGGTCACTGGGGCCAACATTTTGGTGGCTATTTTTGGCGAAAAAGACTCACACGCGGTGTTCTTCTTAAACCAGCGCAATGTCAGTCGCCTGGACGTGGTCAACTTTATCTCTCATGGCATCAGCAAGTCGTCCGACAAAAAAGAAGCCAGCATGGCAGGCAACCCAGGTGAGCCACAAGACCCCAACAAGGCCCCACCCAAGGCGCTGGAAAATTTCGCCATCAACCTAAATGAGCAAGCCCGACAAGGCAAAATCGACCCCCTCATCGGCCGTGCCGAAGAGCTCACCCGTGTCATCCAGGTGCTGTGCCGTCGTCGCAAAAACAACCCCTTATTGGTGGGCGAAGCCGGAGTAGGCAAAACCGCTATTGCCGAAGGCCTGGCGCACCGCATTGTCAACGGCGACATCCCCGAAGTGCTGGCGAGCAGCACGG
>JBDKJU010000210.1:0-2611 GCA_039796435.1 Pseudomonadota bacterium
GTGTTTCGCTCAGCCTCTCCCGAGTCTCTGACCATCCTCTCGCAAATTGGTTTGCTTTTGCTCATGTTCCAGATTGGACTGGAATTTAATTTCTCGCATCTGCAGGCTGTGCATTACCGCAAGAGTGTGCTGTGGGTGAACATGGCCAGTTTGCTGTGCCCCTTTGCCACCGGTTTTGTGGTGGGCTATTACGGGGCCACGCAGTTAAGTCCAGGAGTGAATGCCCTGCACTCCGGCCTGTTTGTGGCCACCGCTTTTTCCATCACGGCTTTACCGATTTTGGGGCGCATCCTCATCGACCTGGGCATGACCAATCACCCCATAGGCGTGATCGCGATCAGCTCGGCGGCCATTAACGATGTGGTGGGCTGGGTGCTGCTGGCCGTGGTCACGGCGCTCACCACGGCCCAATTTTCGGCGGCAAGTTTTGCCTTCACCCTTGTGTTGATTGCGTTTTTTTTTATTGCCTCCTGGTATGTGGTGAGGCCCTTGACCCACAAAATACTGAACCGGATCGAAGAAAAAACCGCAAGGGATTTCTCCGATCTGTCTTTGGGTTTTTTGTTGAGCCTGATTTTTTTAGCGGGTTTGTGCACTTACCTGCTCGGCATTTTTGCCATCTTTGGCGGCTTCATGATGGGGGTGATTTTGCATGACCGCGAACGCTTGGTGCAGGCTTGGCGTGAGCGCATGGGGCAGTTTGTGGGGGTGTTTTTCTTGCCCATATTTTTTACCTACACCGGCCTACGCACCAATATCGGCGGCTTGGCCAGTCTTGAGCTCTGGGCCTTGTGTCTTTTGGTGATCGCGCTGGCTTGCTTGGCAAAATTTCTGCCGGTGCTGCTGGCATCTCGCATGGCCGGACACACACGGGTTGAGGCCAAGCAGCTGGGCATACTTATGAACACGCGCGCCTTGATGGAGCTCATTGTGATCAACATCGGGTTTGACTTGAAGGTGATTTCACAAAATCTGTTCACCATGCTGGTGTTGATGGCCATTGTGAGTACCGTGGTCACCACGCCGATGATGCGCCGCTGGATGAAAAGCCCCTCTGCCGCTTAACTCGAAGGTGCTGGCCACACTGGTCTTAGGCAAATACTGCAAAAATCTTACTTACTGTTTTGACCAGCGTGGCAGCCAGCTGATGAGATGCTCGGCAAATCCCTCCGCCGCAGGCGATAGTGTGCGATTGGTGGGGGAGTAGAGACAAACCTTTCGCACCGTTTCTGGCTCAACGACGCGGCGCATGACCAGGTCGAATTTTTTTGCCAAGATCGCGACATAGGCAGGGGCTAAGGTGGCGACCTTGCCTTGGGCGGCAATGCCCAAGGCCGTGCTGATATTCATCACCACCTCTAGAGGCATGATGCGTGCCTCGGGTGGCAGACTTTTGCGCATTTGCGCGACGCTGTGTTCGTGGTCGTAACCGGCGGCGACCAAGGCATGTTCCCTGAGCATGGCCCAGTTAACCCTGCGGCGCTTGGCCAGAGGATGCTGAGCAGCACACCACAGCACCCAGGCACTGTCAAAAATGGCTTTACTGTGCACGGCCTCTCCCGCGGCGCGGTCTGGACCCAAGGCCAAATCCACGTCACCAAAGGCTACCTGATCCACGAGTTGATCGACCGCCACATCACAAATGCGCACCACCACCCTTGGCTTTTTTTCTTGGAATACTTTGATTGCCAAGGGCAGGGCAGTGCAGGCCAGTACTTGCGGCGCAGCAATACGCAAAACCCCAGTGGCACGCTGGCGGACATTGTTGGCAACAATTTCTGTCTCCTGCACATGCCGCATCAGGGTCTGCGCGGAGGGCAGGTAATCGCGCCCAGCGCTGGACAAGGTCACTCGACGGGTGTTGCGGTCGAAGAGGCGAAATTGCAAATGCGTCTCTAGCTCGGCCACCAGTTGACTGACTGCCTGAGTGCTTAAGCCTAAGCGATTGGCAGCCATCGAAAAACTGTGCAGCTCTGCCACCGCCAACAGGGCTTCAATTTGTCTGAGCGTAAAACGGGTGAAGGACATAAAGATGATTATCAATCAAGGATTGATAATTGTCAAATATTCATTGCTGGATTAATTCATTGTTCGCCCATAAAATTTTTCACGTGGTAGAAATTTTTTGCCTGCATCAACACCACCACCACCACACACGCACCGCACATAAAAGGATGTAACTTCAATGGATTTAGATAAGCTGCGCACGACTTTTTCGGGGCGCTTGCTCACGGATGCCGTCGATATGGCACCGTACCTGACTGACTGGCGCCGCAAATGGACCGGCAAAGCCTTGGCTGTGGCGCAGCCGGACAGCGCTGCCGATGTGCGTGCCGTGGTGCGTTGGTGCCAGACACATGGGGTGCCCTTGGTGCCACAGGGGGGCAACACCGGACTGTCAGGTGGCGCCACGCCCGATGAGAGTGGCCGTGCACTGTTATTGTCATTGACGCGCTTGTCGCGCATACGCGGCATAGACACGGTGAACAACACCATGGAGGTGGAGGCAGGGGCTACTTTGCAGCAAGTGCAAACGGCGGCGCACGCGGCGGGGCGCTTGTTTCCATTGAGTTTGGCGGCTGAGGGCAGCTGCACGATTGGCGGTAATCTG
>JBDKJU010000211.1:0-3764 GCA_039796435.1 Pseudomonadota bacterium
CCCTGGCTGGCGCAGGGCTTGGGTTTTTGTGGTTTAACGCGCATCCGGCGCAGGTGTTTATGGGGGATGTGGGTGCTTTGGCTTTAGGGGCGGCACTGGGCACCATCGCCATCATCGTGCGACAAGAAATTGTTCTGGCGGTGATGGGCGGCATTTTTGTGGTGGAGGCTTTGTCGGTCATGTTGCAGGTGACCTGGTTCAAGTACACCAAAAAGAAAACCGGGGTGGGCAAACGTATTTTGAAAATGGCGCCCTTGCATCATCATTTTGAGCAAGTGGGCTGGAAAGAAACACAGGTGGTGGTGCGCTTCTGGATCATCACCATGCTCTTGGTCCTTGCGGGTTTATCCACCTTGAAATTACGCTAATGCACTATCACGGCAAAATTGTTCTGGTGTTGGGTCTGGGTCAAACTGGTCTGTCCATGGCGGGCTTTTTAGCCGCGCGTGGGGCACAGTTGCGTCTGGCGGACAGCCGCGTCAACCTGCCTAATCATGAACTGGTCACCGCCCTCTACCCAGAAGCAGAACTGCACTTGGGCGATTTTTCCGAGGCCTTGTTTGTCGGAGTGGATTTTGTTGCCGCCAGCCCAGGGGTGCCCTTGAACAACCCGCTGATGCAGGGGCTAAAGCTCAAAGGGGTGCCGGTGGTGGGTGACATAGAGCTGTTTGCGCGTGAACTGCCCCCGGGTCAAAAGATTATCGCTATCACCGGTGCCAATGGCAAAACCACGGTCACTAGTCTGACGGCGCATTTGTGTCAGGCGGCGGGTCTGCGCACCATAGTGGCGGGCAATATTGGCCCCGCCGTGCTGGGGCATCTGCCCGTCGCAGGCGAGTTGTGGCCCGATGTGTATGTGCTGGAGTTGTCCAGTTTTCAGATAGACACCACGTTTGGTCTACGCACTACGGTGGCCACGGTGTTAAACATTTCTGAAGACCATCTCGACCGGTACACCTCTTTGTTGGCTTATGCGGCAGCGAAAGAGCGTTTGCTGCACATGAGTGACAAGCAAGTGCTCAACCAAGATGATTTGCTGGTGTGCGCCATGGCCCAAATTGGGGGCTTTGCCAGCGCCAGTTATTTTTCCTTGCATGCCGCGAGTGAGTGGCGTTTGCAGCAGGGTGCGCTGATGCACAATGAAGAGGTGTTGTGTCAGGCCAGTGACATGCGTTTATTGGGCAAACACAATATCGCCAATGCCTTGGCGGCGCTGGCTTTATTACAAGGCATTGGGGTAGCGGCAGACAGTCGCATTATTGAGGCCTTGCAGCAGTTCAAAGGTCTTCCACATCGTGTAGAGCACATCGCCACAATCAATGGCGTTGACTACATCGACGACTCTAAGGGCACCAACGTGGGCGCTACGGTCGCAGCCTTAGAGGGCTTGGGCACCACCAGCGTGTTGATTGCCGGTGGCGTAGGCAAGCAACAAGACTTCTCACCGCTGCTGCCCGCAGTCAATGCCCATTGCCGCGCTGTGTGTCTGATAGGAGAAGCGAGCAAGGAGATTGCCCAGGCCTTGAGTCAGGCGCAGGTGCCAGTGGTGCCGAGTGACACGCTAGACAAAGCCGTGCGTCAGGCAGAAAAAATTGCTCGGCCCGGTGAAGCGGTGTTGCTCTCGCCTGCATGCGCCAGTTTTGATCAGTTTCGTGATTACCTGCATCGCAGCGAAGTCTTTGCTCAGGCGGTCGCCGCGCTCGCCAAGGAGGCCGGGTGAATCTGACACTACCTAATTGGGGCCAGACGTTGCTCAGCAAATATCAGCGATGGATGGACACCTGGCGTGGGCGATGGCAAGGCCGGGGTTTTGGTCAAGCTCGCGAGACTCCGCTTAATGTTGATCTGGCTTTGCTGTGCGTGATCCTGGCCTTGGTGAGCATAGGGCTGGTGATGGTGTATTCTGCCTCGATCGCCTTTGACCGCACTTGGCGGGCGAGCCATTACGATGGCCCCTTCCATTTTGTGATGCGACAGGGTGTGTGTGCTTTTGCGGGCTTTGGTGCCATGTGGCTTGCTGCACAGGTGCCCATGCGTTTGCTGTTTCGCTTTGCGCCGCTGTTGGCCGCAGGGGCACTGGGTCTGTGTGTCTTGGTGACTTTCACCTCTGCCGGCATGGTGGTGAATGGTTCTAAACGATGGCTGGGTCTGTACAAATTTGCGGTACAACCGACTGAGTTATTGAAGTTGATGGCCATATTGTTTACCGCGCGGTTTATTCACAAAAACGCCGCCTGGCTGAGTAAGGGTGAGAGCTTTAAACAAAGCCTGCTGCGCGCGCATTTGCCTTTGTTTGCATGCTTCATGTTGCTGGCCTTTGTGCTCATCAGACAGCCTGACTACGGCAGCACGGTGGTGATTCTCACCGTCTGTCTCACCATGTTGTTTCTGGCCAATTGGGATTATCGTTTGGTGCTTACCTTTGTGATTTTGGCGGCCTTGTTGCTGGCCTTTGCCATTCTCAATGTCAAGTATTTAAAGGGCCGCTTTGATGGCTATATCGACCCATTTGCGAATGAAGCCGGTAGTGGTTATCAACTGGCGCACTCTTTATACGCCTTGGGGCGCGGAGGCATTTTCGGGGTGGGTTTGGGGGCGTCTATTGAAAAAATTCTCTACCTGCCCGAGGCCCACACCGATTTTATTTTTGCAGTGATTGGAGAGGAATTCGGCTTTCTGGGGACTGCCCTCATGATCAGTTTATTTGCTTGGGTGGTGTGGCGTGCCTTTGCTGTCGGGCAGCGCGCCACCATGCAAGGGCAGGCTTATCTGGCGTTGGTGGCACAAGGCATCGGCATGTGGCTGGCGCTGCAGGTGATCATCAATATGGGGGTCAATATCGGCATGCTGCCCACCAAGGGTCTGACCTTGCCCTTGATTTCCTATGGCGGCACTTCGCTCATCGTTAGCTTGCTTACCTTGGGAGTGCTGCTGCGCATTGACAGAGAGTTGCGCTGGCTGGAACAGGGCTATCAACATGGCCTGGGAGTGCAGGATGCATAGCCACAAATTATTGATCGCTGCCGGTGGCACGGGCGGGCACATCACACCGGCGCTGGCAATTGCCGAGGCATTTGAAGCCCTTGGTGGGCAAGTGCGTTGGATTGGCACGCAAGGTGGACTTGAGTCAAAAATGGTGCCAAAAAAATACCGCCTGCGTCAGATCAACTTCAATGGCGTGGTGGGCGGCAGTGTGTGGGCGAAGCTGAAGATGCCCTTCGCTTTGTTGCGTGCGCTGTGGCAGACACATGCGGTGTTTCGCGCAGTCAAACCAGACATGGTGCTCGGCATGGGTGGCTTTCCGGCACTGCCAGCAGGTCTGTATGCCTGGCTCACCCGCACACCATTGGCCATCCACGAACAGAATGCGGTGCTGGGTTTGAGCAATCGTGTGCTGGCCAAAAAAGCCGATCTGTGTCTGTCCGGTTTCCCACAAGTCTTTGCTGATGTCGCTGTTGCTGCCATGCATGTGGGCAATCCGGTGCGTGCCAGTATGGATGAGGTGAATGCCCGTCGTGATGATTGGTACAAACGCCAAGGGCCCCTGTTCATCGTGGTCGTGGGTGGCAGTCGCGGAGCAAAAATTTTGAACGAGATCGTGCCCTTGGCGATGGCACACATCCCCTTATCGCAGAGACCAAAAATCGTGCATCAAACAGGCGCCCATCAGCAAGCGGTGGTGTCACAGGCTTACCAAAAATTGGGCATAGAGGCCACCGTGCTTGAGTTTATTGATGACATGGCCGCGATCTATGCGCAGGCCG
>JBDKJU010000212.1:0-4504 GCA_039796435.1 Pseudomonadota bacterium
ACCTCAAACTGATGCAATGTCTGCGTGGGGTAGAGCAGACACATGTCCAATTGCCCGCTAGACAAGCTGTGGCTCAGTCCCAGAGACAGTCCTTCACTCAGAGACAATTTGGCATGTGGCAAATTAAGCCGCATATACTCCAAGAGTGGCACCGCCAATATTTGTGACCACGAAGGCGGCAAACCAATACCCACCTGACCGCTGGCCTGTCGGCTCAGGCTGCCCATGGCCTCTTTGGCTTGCTCGGCGTGAAAGATAATCTGCTCGGCATGGCTCAATAATAAAAGCCCCGCCTCGGTGCATTTCATGCCACGCCCTGTGCGTTTGAACAAATGCTGCCCCATGCTGGTCTCTAGTTGCTGCATGATGCGGCTCAACTGTGACTGGTTGATCCCAAGCTCTTGCGCCGCCAAGGTCAAAGACCCGACTTTGGCCACGCGTGAAAAATAGTGCAACTGAAGTAGTTCCATGGTATGTTGATTTCGCATAACAGAATTGCACTATTTTCTCTTGTTTATTGCCGTATACAAAATCATAATGCCAGATTGTTTTTTTAATCATCAATCACATGAAACTCACCCCTCTGTTCACGACCCTAATTTTGAGTGTGTCTGCTCTGCACAGCCCTGCCGTATTGGCACAAAACTTTCCCAGCAAAGCCGTGAAGTTGATCACCCCCTTTCCAGTGGGCAGTGGCCCTGAAGGGGTATTGCGGTTGCTGGCAGAACAGTTATCCAGAAAATGGGGCCAGCCAGTGATTGTGGACAACAAGCCTGGTGCCAATGGCTTCATCGCCATTGAGCAAGTCAAACGCGCACCAGCAGACGGACATGAGTTGGTGCAGATGGACACCTCACAAATGACGGTGTACCCCAGTTTGTTTAAAAAAATTCCCTATGATTTGGACAAGGACTTCGAGCCCATTCTGCCTCTGTTCAGCAACTACTTCATGGTCACCGTGGGCAAGGACAGCAAATACCAAACTGTTGCAGAGCTCTTGACCGATGCCAAATCCAACCCGGGTAAAGTTAATTTTGGCTCATGGTCAGTGGGCAATCCTGTGCACATCGCCTCTGGCATGCTGGCCACTGCCAGCGATACCCAGATGCAACACGTGACCTACAAAGAAACATCTGCCCTGTATATTGCGGTGGCCAACAAAGAACTGGACTGGGCCTTGGGCAGTGTGGGCACCGCTGGAGCCTTGCAGCGCGCCGACAAAATCCGCTACCTTGCCACCACCGCCCCCAAGCGACAGGCTGGTTGGCCACAAGTGCCGACGGTAGAGGAAGCTGGCGGGCCGAAGGGTTTTGAATTCAGCGCCTGGACAGCGCTGGTGTCGCCCAAGGGAGTGCCTGCAAGCGTGCTCGACAAGCTGCACAAAGACATCAGCGAAGTCATCAACACCCCGGAGATGAAGGCCAAGTTTGCAGCGCTCGCCTATGATGCCTACCCTATGTCGAGAGGGCAATTTAGTCAATTGCTTAAACGTGAGACTGAGCGCAATGGCCGCGTGGTCAAGCAACTCAATCTTCAGTTAGACTAAGGCATGGACGAAACTAAATTCATTGCCAACATCAAGGCCTTAAGCCCCAACAAGGGCACTCCTTTCATGCTGCAAAAAATTGGCCACGTGGTGCTGAACGTGGTCGATGTGGCCCGCTCTGCCGAGTTTTATGTCAAGGTGTTGGGTATGCGCATCTCCGATGTTTATCCCCCCTCCATGGTGCCTGGTGGCATGGTGTTCATGCGCTTTGGTACTGACCACCACGGCATTGCCTTGGTCGGCTCTGCCAGTGAACCTTCACAGCGCAAAGAGCTCAACCATTTTGCCTTTGAAGTGGTGTCGCTTGACGAAGTATTCCGTGCTCGTGATCGGCTTGAAGCCCATGGCGTAACTATTGTCTACCAAGGCCGCCGCCGTGCAGGATGTCAGGTAGCAGTGGAATTTTTAGATCCTGATGGACATCACTTGGAAATTTATTGGGGGCTAGACCAAGTTGGGCATGGTGATTTCATTCGTCCCTCTAGCGAATGGACTGCCACCAAGACACTTGAAGAAGCCGTAGAAAAATATCCCCCGGGACAAGACACCACAGTGTTTTACAACGGCCCCAAATTCGACTGAGCTGGCAGATGCAACGCTATATCCCTTGCCACTTCATGCGTGGGGGCACTTCGCGGGGGCCATTTTTTCTGGCCTCTGATTTGCCCGCTGAAATAGCCATACGCGACCAAGTACTGCTCGCGGTCATGGGCTCGCCCGACGCACGTCAGATTGATGGTCTGGGCGGGGGCACCGGCCTCACCAGCAAAGTCGGCATCGTGTCAGTGAGTGCCGCGGCAGGCGTTGATCTGGACTTTTTATTCGCCCAAGTGTCGGTGCAAGAGGCCAAGGTGGACACCACCCCCAACTGCGGCAATATGCTGGCTGCTGCCCTGCCCTTTGCCTTGGAAAAAGGCTTGCTCAAAGCCCAAGGGGAGACCACCACCTACCGTGTGCGCACTGTCAATACCGGCACCTTGGCCGACATCACCGTGTGCACCCCAAAGGCCCAAAATGGGCAAGTGCGCTACGATGGAGAGGTCGCTATTGCTGGGGTACCGGGCACAGCCGCAGCGGTGGACATTGCGTTTTGCGACACGGCAGGCAGCGTCTGCGGCACGCTGTTGCCCACCGGCAACACCATCGACAAGGTAGACGGCATAGCGGTCACTTGCGTAGACAATGGCATGCCGGTGGTGGTATTAAGAGCTCAAGACCTTGGTGTCATGGGGAATGAAAGCCCCGCCCTGCTCAATCAGAATACCGAACTCAAGGCCAAACTAGAGGCGATTCGCTGTGCGATTGGGCCCCGCATGAACCTGGGCGAGGTCAGCAAAAAAGTAGTGCCCAAAATGTGCTTGATCTCTCCCCCCAAAGCCGGTGGTCATGTGGCCACTCGCACCTTTATTCCACACGAATGCCACAGCGCCATCGGCGTGCTTGGCGCGGTTTCGGTGGCCACCGCCTGTGCCCTGCCGGGCAGTGTGGCTGAGGGCATAGCCAAGACTTGCCAAGACCAAGCCTTCAGCTTAGAACACCCCACGGGAGAGTTCTCCTTGCACATTGAACAAGAACCCGGGCAGATTGTCCCACGTTCGGTCAAACTCGTGCGCACCGCCCGTGTGATCATGCGCGGCGAGGTGGCCATCCCTGCCCACATCTGGAAATAGACCAATGATTATTGACTGCCACGGACACTACACCACCGCCCCCGCCCCACTTGAGGCTTGGCGCAAACAACAGCTGGCTGCCCATGATGCTGGCCAAGCGCTGCCCAGCCCCGACACCCTGCACATCAGCGACGATGAGATTCGCGCCTCACTAGAGGGCGCACAGCTGAAGCTGCAACGTGAGCGCG
The DNA here is from genome assembly GCA_039796435.1 of Pseudomonadota bacterium. Taxonomy (GTDB): domain Bacteria; phylum Pseudomonadota; class Gammaproteobacteria; order Burkholderiales; family Casimicrobiaceae; genus JBDKJU01. Next base: position 3,405 of record JBDKJU010000212.1, read on the forward strand.
GTACCGACCTCACCATTTTTTCGCCACGCGCCAGCTTCATGGCCCACCACCTGGGCAATCAGGCAGTGAGCGAACAATGGGCCAGCGTCTGCAACGACCTTATCTACCGCGTCTGCCAACTCTACCCTGACAATTTTGCCCCTGCCTGCATGCTGCCGCAATCGCCCGGGGTATCCCCCGCCAATGTGGTGCGCGAACTCAGGCGCTGCGTCAATGAGCTTGGCTTTGTTGCCTGCAACTTAAACCCCGATCCCTCGGGTGGCCATTGGCGTGAACCCCCTCTGACTGACAAGTGGTGGTACCCTGTCTACGAAGCCATGGTAGATCTTGATGTGCCCGCCATGGTGCACGTGTCCACCAGTTGCAATGCCTGCTTTCACACCACTGGCGCGCATTATTTAAATGCCGACACCACTGCCTTCATGCAGATGCTGACCGGCAATCTGTTCAAGAATTTTCCCAGCTTGCGCTTCATCATTCCACACGGCGGCGGCGCTGTCCCCTACCACTGGGGCCGATTCCGTGGTATTGCTCAGGACATGAAATTACCTCCGCTCAAAGAGCATTTGCTGAATAATGTGTTTTTTGATACCTGCGTCTACCACCAGCCGGGCATGGACCTGTTGCTCAAGGTCATGCCCGTGGCCAATATCCTGTTTGCCTCGGAAATGGTGGGTGCAGTGCGGGGCATAGACCCTGAATCCGGCTTTTTTTACGATGACACCAAACGCTACGTCAGCGCTTTCCCAGGCTTGAACGCAGTCGAAAAACAATTGGTATTTGAAGGCAATACGCGCCGCGTCTTCCCGCGCCTAGATGCTCAACTCAAAGCCCGCGGCCGATAAATGATCCGCCCAATCTTACAAATGGGCGAACCTCTCCTGCTTGGCATTGCCAAGCCGGTTGCCGACCCGCAAAGCGCAGAAATACAAAACCTCATCACCGATATGTTTGACACCATGCGCGCGGTCAACGGGGCGGGACTGGCGGCCCCGCAAATTGGCGTGCCGCTGCGTGTGGTCATCTTTGGCATAAACAAAAATCCACGCTACCCAGATGCCGAACCCGTGCCCGACACCGTGCTCATCAACCCCGTCATC
>JBDKJU010000213.1:0-7276 GCA_039796435.1 Pseudomonadota bacterium
TGACCACCATATTGACCTTGGTGTTTTGAAAGCCCGCAGCCTGCACGGCCTCTATGCCCTTGAGCACATCGGCCACGGGAAAATCCACATCATTCATGGCGCGAAACACCGCGTCGTCAAGCGAATCAAGGCTCACCGTCAGGCGGTCAAGACCCGCATCTTTCAAGGCTTTGGCGTGCTTGGGCAACAGCGAGCCATTGGTGGTCAAGGTCAGCTCCAGCCCAGCGACTTGTTTTAACTGTGCAATCAGATCGGGCAGATTGCGTCGCAGCAGTGGCTCGCCGCCGGTGATGCGAATTTTTTCCACCCCCAAGGTGCGCAGCAAACGTGCCACGCGGGTGAGTTCTTCAAAAGACAGCAAATCAGCCTGTGGCAGAAATTGGTACCCTGGCCCGAATACGGATTTCGGCATGCAGTAAGTGCAACGGAAATTGCATTTGTCAGTGACCGAGATGCGCAAATCACGCAGCGGGCGTTGGCGTTGATCTAGAACGCGCTGCTGCGCCAAGGCCAGTGCCAGGGTCTCGGGCTTTGCAGGCCGCGCTTGCGCGGCAAATTGAATGGGGATAACGGTGCTCACCCTGAAATTGTAAACTTAGCGCCAAGGAGAACTCTATGAAAATGCTTCCAAGTTTTTTACCCCGCTTGCCCGCGTTGCGGGCCTCGCTGGCCTGCATGCTGTTTGCGGTCTTGACAAACCCTGTGGCTTGGGCACAGACACCGAATCAGAGCTTGCTCAACTTGGTGAGGGCAGAAAAATCTCCCTTTCTTGACACTTTGAAGACCTTGGTGAACATTGAATCAGGCAGTGGAGATCGCGAAGGGTTGGACAAAATTTCGACGGTGATTGCTGAGCAATTGAGTGCCCTTGGGGGCAAGACCGAGTTCATTGAACCTGGTGCCGACTTATACAGAATGTTTGACACGCCAGCACGCCCTGGGCGCATGGTGATGTCGCGTTTTGAAGGCAAGGGCACTAAGAAAATCTTGCTGATTGCACACATGGACACGGTGTATTTGCGCGGCATGCTGGCGCAGCAGCCGTTTCGCATTGACGGTAATCGTGCCTACGGCTTGGGCATCATTGATGACAAGCAGGGCATCGCCCTCATCATTCACACCTTAAAAGTGCTCAAGGAATTCAACTTCAAGGATTATGGTCAGGTCACCGTGCTCATCAATGGCGATGAAGAGATTTCCTCTCCGGCCTCGCGTGCCTTGTTATCGCGTTTGGGCGCTGAGCATGATGCCACATTTTCTTGCGAAGGCGCGCCGGCAGCCAGCCCGGACGCCCTGTCACTGACCACGGCCGGTATTGGTGCAGTGACCTTGAATGTCACTGGCAAAGCCTCACATGCGGGCGCTGCGCCTGAGCTGGGGCGCAATGCCTTGTATGAGCTCTCACATCAAATTTTGCAAATGCGCGACCTCTCAGACCCCAAGGTGGGGCTGAAGATGAACTGGACTATTTCTACATCGGGCACCAACCGCAACGTGATCCCCGCCAAGGCCAGTGCCACCGCCGATGTGCGCATGATGCGGGTGGCTGACTTCGATATTATCGAAAAGAAGGTGCAAGAGCGCATTCAAAACAAACTCATTCAAGACACCAAGGTCGAAGCGAATTTCGAGCGTCGTCGCCCGCCCTTGCAGTTGACGGCGGCCAATGAGCGTTTGGCCAGACAGGCGCAGGCGATCTATTTGGCTGAACTCGGTTTGCCTATCAAGGTAGAGACTATGCCTGCCGGTGGTGGCACGGATGCGGCGTTTGCAGCCTTAAACACCGAGAATCCAGTGATCGAGCGGTTTGGCATTCGTGGCTTTGGTGCACACAGCAACGATGCCGAATATGTGCTCATCGACTCCATCGAACCACGCATGTATCTTTTGGCGCGCATGGTGATGGAAGTGGCCGCAGGTAAAAACTAATCAGTGATCCGTGCTTGAGTGATTAGTCTTGCGGAGCTTTAAGGGCCGCCAAGGTGCTGGAGTGAAACTCCATCCAGTACAGCGTCATCACTAGGGTGAGGGTGCTCAACACAAAAAGCAAGGGGTGCACCACCCACAAAAGTGCGGGGAGCGCGAAGTAGTAACTGCGCAGGCCTTGAGTGAAATTTTCGCCTGCAAGATGCAGGATGTTGGCTGCGCGCGTTGCTAAGTTTTGCTCATCGCCTGCGTCACGTTCGGGCAGTGCGCCAATAAGAATAGAGACAAAGTTGTATTGCCGCAATGACCAAGAAAATTTGACAAAGGCAAACATAAAAATGAGCACCAGCAAAATGATTTTGAGTTCGGTGGCTTGCGCACTGACCTTGGCAGCAAAAGGAATATTGCCGACCAGATCGAGGTTCTTTTCACCTGCACTGGTCAAGGCCAAAAGCCCGCCCATGATGAGGATGGTGGTCGATGAAAAAAAAGTGGCGCTCTGGATGAGGTTGCCTAATAACTGCGAGTCAAGTATGCGGTTTTCACGCGTGACGGTATTCGACAGCCATTGTTTCCGGTAGGGAATGAGGGCATTGAGCAGACTCACCTGCTGCTTGCTTTTGGCCAAAGAAAAAAAATGATAGCCAAACCAGGCCAGAAAAAACAGAGCTAAGGCCACCCAGTCTAGGGGGCTGAAAACATCAAGACGAGACATAGTTCCTATAATAGCATTTCAATTTTGACGGAGAAAACAATGGCTGAAGCAAGCCCACAGCGCGGCATGGAAACAGTGTTTGATTGGCGGGCTGCCGGCATTGCCGCCGTGCTGGCCAGTGCCATTTACTTATTGCTCACCGCCTGCGTCAATGCCGCTCAATATGGCAACTGGGCGCACAGCGCCGAGGTGATTTCCAATCATCTGGGCAGCGACTTGTATAGCGATGCCATGCATTTGACTCAGAGTGGTCCTTGGCTTCCCGGTCTGCTGCTGCATTTTTTGAGCTGTGTGTTGGCGGCCTTGGTCATTTGTTTGCTGGTGCATGAGTTTGGTCTGCTCGTCGGGGTGGTGGGCGGTGGGGTGTTGGGCCTGTGTGTGTGGGCCATTCATTTTTATGCGATTGCCCCAAGATTTGAATGGATGTATGCGCTCAAAGGTCAGTACAGCGAGTATCTGCACGTCCTGTATGGGGTGCTGGCCGGCGGGGTGTATGAATTGCTAGAGCGTGCGCGTTACGTAAAAAAAGGAGAGAAGTAATGAGTTGGGTCGTTCGTTTGGCCATTGGCGGCATCATGGTGTTGTTTTCATTATTCTCGTATTACGGTAAGTCCAGCGTCAATCCGATCACCGGCGAGAAGCAGAGAATTTCGATCAGCAAAGAAGAGGAAGTGGCCATGGGTCTGCAAAGCGCACCAGGCATGGCAAGAGAGTTTGGTGGGCAACACCGCGACCCCAGAGTCAATGAATTGGTGGCACGCATCGGGCGCAAGATGGCGGCCACCCCGATTGCCCAGAAGGGCAATTACCCATATAAATTTTTTGCTCTGGTGGATCCCCGCACCGTGAATGCGTTTGCTTTGCCTGGGGGGCCCATTTTTATCACTGAAGCCTTGCTCTCACGCTTAGAGACCGAGGGCCAACTCGCCGCCGTGTTGGGGCACGAATTGGGGCATGTTTTTTTGCGTCACAGTGCCGAACACATGGCCAAGGCCAAATTGATTCAAGGGGTAGCAGGTGCCGCCGCAGTCTCGGGGGTAGACCCCACGGGCGGCATGGTGGCAAACAATGTGGCCAATATGGTGAACCTGAAATATGGTCGTGAAGATGAGTTGGAGTCTGACCATTGGGGGGTGATGCTGATGGTGCAGGCGGGCTATGACCCGCGTGCCATGATCAGGGTGATGGAAATTTTGGAAAAAGCTTCGGGTGGCTCACGCGCACCTCAGTACATGAGTTCGCATCCTTCGCCGGCGGACAGAGCCGAGCGCTTGCGTGCCATCATCGCCAAGCAGTTTCCCAATGGTGTCCCTGGTAATTTGATTAAATAATGCGTCATCATCATGCGGGCAGTCTTAGCCCCGCCAAACCCGCGGGCAGTGACTGGCGGGTAATGCAATCACTTACCCCCTACATGCGTGGCTATCAGTTGCGCATGGTGGGTGTGCTCTTGTGTCTGTTAATGGCCAAACTTGCCAATGTGGGTACGCCCATGGTGCTAAAAGATTTGGTCGATCACTTTGGCAGCAGCAGAGAGCTGTGGGTCATGCCCGTGGTGCTTTTGCTCTGCTATGCGGCCTTACGTGTCGGGGTAACCCTGTTCACCGCCTTGCGTGAGTTTTTGTCCGACAGAGTCACGCATCATATTGTGCGGGCATCGGCATTAGAGGTGTTTAACAAGCTGCACGCCCTGTCTTTGCGTTTTCATTTGAGCCGGCAGACGGGTGGTTTAACGCGAGATGTCGAACGTGGCACGCGCGGCATTTCAACCTTGATCAACTTTGTGTTGTTTTCCATTTTGCCCACGCTGGTGGAAATAGTGCTGGTCGGTATCGTGCTCATTAGCCGCTATGACTGGACTTTTTTTGCCATCACTCTGAGCACGCTGGTGCTGTACATAGCTTACACCATTTTGATTACCGAGTGGCGCACCAATTTTCGCAAGCAAATGAATGAACTCGACAGCAAGGCCAATGCGCGCGCCATTGACAGTTTGCTGAATTACGAGACGGTGAAGTATTTTGGCAATGAGCAGTACGAAGCCAGACGCTACGATGAGAGTATGGCGCGTTGGGAACGTGCGGCGGTGAAATCACAGACCACGCTCTCGGTACTCAACGTCGGCCAAAGTTTTATTATCGCTCTGGGGGTGACGCTGATGATGTGGCGCGCTGTGGCGGGGGTGATGGCGGGCAAGATGAGCGTGGGCGATCTGGTGCTGGTCAATGCCTTCATGATTCAACTTTATCTGCCACTGAATTTTCTTGGGGTGATGTACCGCGAAATCAAACAGGCCTTGGCAGACATGGAGCGGATGTTTGCACTTTCGCGCGAACAGTCAGAGGTGGCTGACAAGCCCGATGCCCGAAGTTTTAATGACCCTCAGGTGGCCGTGTGTTTTGATAAGGTGAGTTTTCACTATGATGCCAAGAGACCAATACTGCATGAAGTGAGTTTCACCATTCCTGCAGGCAAGAGTGTGGCCGTGGTGGGGGCCAGTGGCAGCGGCAAGTCCACCTTGGCGCGTTTGCTGTATCGCTTTTATGATGTCAGCGCAGGCGCCATCAGCTTGAATGGCAATGACATTCGCCATTTGATGCAGGCAGAAGTGCGTGCCAGCATGGGCATAGTGCCGCAAGACACCGTGTTGTTTAATGACAGCATTCGTTACAACATCGCTTATGGCCGCCCCACTGCCAGCGAAGCTGAAATAGAGCAGGCAGTCAAGGCTGCCGCCATGGATAAATTTATTGCACAGCTACCGGACGGCATGGACACACAAGTGGGCGAGCGGGGTTTGAAACTCTCTGGTGGTGAGAAACAAAGAGTGGCAATCGCCCGTTGTGTATTAAAGTCGCCGGCTATTTTGGTGTTTGACGAGGCCACCTCGGCTTTGGACACGCACACCGAAAAACAGATTCAGGCTGAGCTGAAAAATATTGCCCACAACCGCACCAGCCTCATCATTGCCCATCGTCTGTCCACCGTGATTGACTGTGACGAAATTTTGGTCATGCACGAAGGGCGCATTGTCGAGCGGGGAGCCCATCAGGCCTTGCTCAACCTGAATGGGCATTATGCCCAGATGTGGGCCTTGCAGGAAAAAGACCTTAGTTAAAGACCGGGTCGCGTGCGGCGAACGCCAGCGAAAAGGCACCAGCCCCCACGTTCAGGCCAGCCGTCATGCTCATGTGCGAGAGCAGAACCTGCACGCCTTTTTGTCTGGCATTCGACTTCAGCAACTGATAGGCTGGCATGGCCTCCACATCACGTAAGTCGCCTGCATAGCTGATGGTGACAAAGGGAGAGAGTAGCCCGTTGTGTATGGCACAGCTGGCATAGTCTATGACCTTCACCACCCCCTCTTCGTAGCCACGCACCTTGGTGAGCATGCTGCTCACTCCTTTGTTGGCGTACACAATGGGTTTGACATCCAGCATCTTGCCTAATTGATACACCAGCCAGTTGACACTGCGGTCTCCCTTGGTATGGGCACGGGTGCGCAGGTAGTACAGATCTTGTGGTACCACGAAGGCATGTGTGTGCTCACGCAACAAGCTGCATTGATTGACGATGTCTTCTGCTTTTTTCCCTTGGCGAAGCATGGCAATGGCTTGGGCGCCAATCACCCCTTGTCCGGCAAATAACGTCTCTGAATCAATCACCCACATTTTGAAAGGCGTGTCAATGTGGGCGTGACGACGTGCCCGGCCATGCATGAGCATGAGTTGCTGGGCGGCGGAGAGCGTGTTCATGTAAATTTTGCTGCGCTGGCCAGAGATGGCCAAGGCCACCACATGGTCATGGTCAGCGGCGAGATTTTCGATCAAGTAGTCACGTGTTTCATTCACACTCATGGGGCGGGATTGAGCTGCCGCGCCCTTTTCGGCAATGTGCTTGCGGAAAAATTCCACTGTGTCAAAGGGATCACGGTCATCCACCAGTGCCCATTCGCCTACCTCGAGCACTATGGGCATGACCACTACATTGGCATCGCCCAGCCATTCTTTTGGCAAGTCGCAGCAAGCGTCCACCACCACGGTGACACGCGGGGCATGATGTGGCCTACTCTGCGGCGTGGGCTGCTCGATCAAATCCTCGAAATTGGATTTACGCATCGGTGAATGTGCTGTTTGCATGTAGGCGGCGTTGGACATAATGTTCTCCAGTGGAAGTCATTATTCAGGACAACGCTCAAGACTACATCCCCCAAATGGGGGAGGGGAAGCAGGTAAAAGAGGGAGAGAAAAGACCTGATCTAGGATAATTTATCTCGTAACTGATTGATTGGTAACAACATATTTTTTCTAGATGATCTAGGTGCCTTGTTTATGCTGTTGTTCTTGCCGGCGTTTGTCCGCCAGCGCTAGGTATATTGTTGACCAGCTAGCTCACAGCCGAGCCAAGGCCTGAGACAGGTCGGCGATCAGGTCGTCGGGGTGTTCCAAACCAATCTGCAGGCGCACGCCCGGGCCTGGATGCGGCCAAGGGCGCACGCTGCGTTCTTTGGCAATACCCACCGGCACGGCCAAACTTTCATAGCCACCCCAGGAATAGCCCAGCGCGAACAGTTTCAGAGCATCGATAAATTGATGACACTGCGCTTGACTCACTCCCGCTGCAAACGCAAACGCA
>JBDKJU010000214.1:0-5450 GCA_039796435.1 Pseudomonadota bacterium
TGTGCTGGGTACGTCGTTAAAAACCGGGTCGGACATATTCAATCCCAGCATAATGCCTAGTCGGATTTCATGGCAAAACTACCTTGGCTTGTTTCAAGGGGTGCAGCCTTTTGGGCAACAACTGCTCAACTCCATCATGGTGGCCACGCTCACGGTGCTGAGTTCCTTGTTGCTTTCGGTCACAGCGGCCTACGCCTTGGGGCGCATCCACTTTAGAGGCAAAGAAACCTTGTTGCTGATGATTTTGGCGGTGTCGATGTTTCCGCAAGTGGCGGTGCTCTCGGGCATGTTTGAGTTGATGCAGACGCTGGGACTGTACAACCAAACTCTGGGCCTGATTTTGCCCTACACCATTTTTACCCTGCCATTTACCACTTGGATATTGACCACATTCATGCGTGAGTTGCCACGAGAACTCGAAGAGGCGGCCATCATGGATGGTTGCGGCCCGCTGCGCATCATTCGCGAAGTGTTCATGCCCTTGCTGTGGCCGGCCTTGGTGGCCACTGGCTTGTTGGCCTTTATCGGGGCCTGGAATGAGTTTTTATTTGCCCTGACATTTTCTATTGAGGACAGCAAGCGGACCATTCCCGTGGGCTTGTCCATGATCGCGGGTGACTCGGCTTTTGAGATACCCTGGGGCAGCATCATGGCCGCTTCGGTGTTGATCACTGTGCCACTGCTGGCGTTGGTGTTGGTGTTCCAAAGAAAGATTGTGTCGGGCTTGACCGCAGGAGCGATTAAGGGATGATATGCAGGTGTTGAACAATAACAACTGGTGGCGTGGGGGCGTGATTTACCAAATTTATCCCCGCAGCTATGCTGACAGTAATGGGGATGGCTGTGGCGATTTGAATGGTATTACCAGCAAGTTGCCGTATGTGGCGAGCTTGGGCGTTGATGCTATTTGGCTGTCGCCGGTGTTCAAAAGCCCGATGAAAGATTTTGGCTACGATGTCTCGGATTACTGTGATATCGACCCATTGTTTGGCACGCTCGCAGATTTCAAAATTTTGGTTGATCGCGCACACGCCTTGGGCCTAAAAGTGATGATTGACCAAGTGCTGTCGCACACCTCTGATCAGCATGAGTGGTTCAAGCAAAGCCGCGTAAGCAGGGTCAACGCCAAGAGTGATTGGTATGTGTGGGCAGATGCCAAAGCGGATGGCAGCCCGCCCAATAACTGGCTGTCGATTTTTGGTGGCAGTGCTTGGACTTGGGACACCGGGCGACGACAATATTATTTGCACAATTTTCTACCCAGTCAACCCGATATCAACTACCATCACCCCGAAGCCGTGAATGCCATTTTGGCCACGGTGAAGTTTTGGCTGGATTTTGGGGTTGATGGTTATCGCTTGGACACAGCGAATTTTTATTTTCATAGCCAATCCTTAAAGGACAATCCACCTGCCCAAGGGGCAGCCACGCACAAGCTCAACCCCTATGAATTTCAACAGCATTTGTATGACAAAAGTCAGCCTGAAAATCTGGCATTTTTAAAACGCCTGCGCAGCTTAGTGGACGCTTACCCCAACACCACCATGGTGGGCGAGATTGGCTGTGATGATGGCGTGGCGCGCATGGCGGAGTACACCGCTGATGGCGATAAGTTGCACATGGCCTATAGCTTTGATTTGCTGGGCAGCGAGTGCAGCGCCGATTATCTGCACCGAGTGTTTTCGCGCTTCTACTCCATCGTGGGCAGTGGCTGGCCGTCTTGGGCCTTGTCTAACCATGATGTCACGCGACTCGCCACGCGCTGGGGCAAAGACAGTGGCAATCAGACGTATCTGCGCACGCTGGCGGCGCTGCAAATGTCTTTGCGTGGCAGTCCGTGCATTTATCAAGGCGATGAGTTGGCTCTGCCCGAGGCCGTAGTGCCTTATGAGGCCATACAAGACCCCGTGGGCATTAGCATGTGGCCAGAAAACAAAGGGCGTGATGGCTGTCGCACCCCCATGCCTTGGCAAGCAGACGCGAGTGATGCGGGCTTTGGCTCGGGCAAGACCGCTTCCTGGTTGCCGATAGAGGCACGGCACTTGCCCTTGGCGGTGAATGTGCAGGAGGGTGATGCACATTCGCATTTGCATTTTTATCGCCAGTTGTTGCGCTGGCGAAAAGGCCAACAGGCATTGATCGTGGGCGAGATAGATTTATTGCCTTTGCAAGGTGAGGTCTTGGCTTTTGTGCGCAGCCATGAAAATGAGCGTGTGCTCTGTGCCTTCAATCTGGGCGCTCAGGCCGTCAGCGTCAGCGCCAAGGGCAGTTTGATTGATGGCAGTGGTTTGTCTGGCGCCTCTTTGAGTGAGGACACCTTAACCCTTGCGCCTTACTCTGGCGCGTTTGTGCGAGTTGCGTAATCATGTCAGCCATTGAATTTAGGAATATCTGTAAACGCTACGGCAGTCAATCACCCTTGACCATTAAGGAGGCCAACCTCCAAGTTCAGCCGGGTGAATTCTGCGTCTTTGTCGGCCCCTCCGGCTGCGGCAAGTCCACCCTCTTGCGCATGGTGGCGGGTCTGGAAGACATCAGTGCCGGCGAGCTCTTGATTGATGGGCAGATGATGAATGAGGTGCCTCCGGCGCAGCGCGGCGTGGCCATGGTGTTTCAAAGCTATGCGCTGTATCCACACATGACGGTGGAGGAGAACTTGGGCTTTGGTCTTAAGACCTTGCTTGCAGATAAAACCCTAATTGCCCAGAAAGTGGCCAAGGCCGCAGAGGCGCTGCAATTGACCCCACTCTTGCAGCGTTTGCCCAAGGAGCTGTCCGGTGGGCAGCGGCAGCGCGTGGCCATTGGCCGTGCCATAGTCAAAGAGCCCAAGGTATTTTTATTTGATGAACCCCTGTCTAATCTGGACGCCGCGCTGCGCGTGCAAACACGTCTAGAAATCGCCAAACTGCACAAAAGCTTGAATCAGGGAACAAAAAAAACCAGCATGATTTACGTCACCCACGACCAAGTCGAGGCCATGACCTTGGCGGACAAAATCGTGCTCCTGCATACTGGCGAACTGATTGAGCGCCACGGCAGCATTGCGCAAGTGGGCACGCCCATGGAACTCTACCATCACCCCAAAAGCCTGTTTGTGGCGGAGTTTATTGGCTCGCCAAAAATGAATATTTTGCCTGCCATTGTGCACACTGCGGGCGCTGAGGCGGTGGTTTTTTCACTGGCCGGACAGAGCTTCACAGCGGCCGTGGACGGCAGTCATTTAAGCGTGGGTCAGGCGGTGAACATAGGCATTCGTCCTGAGCACATTGAAGTGGGTGCAGGCGAATTAAAAAGCAAACTGAGTCATGTGGAGTATTTGGGTGACAGCAGTTTGCTGTATGTGCAAATAGCTCCTGAGTTGCCTCTGCTCACTGTCAAGGCGCGGCCCGACTTTGTTGCGTCTGAGACCGCGGTGCTAAATTTAAGTGTGGCGCGTCAACATGTGCATGTGTTTGACGCCAGCGGCTTGGCCTGTCAACGACGCTGACTTAGCCGCCTTCCCGGCCTTAGTGACTTTCGCGGGGCACGGGGGTGCCACTTTTGCCCACCAGGAAATCAAGATCTGCGCCGAGGTTGGCTTGTTGCACATGGTCAATATAGAGCTTGACATAACCACGATCTAGCCAAGGCTCTGGTGCTTGCCAGTTGGCTTTGCGGCGTGCCAGCTCCGCATCACTGACCTCAAGGTGCACACGGCGATTGGCGACATCGACTTCGATCATGTCACCACTTTGTACCAAGGCCAAGGGCCCACCGGCGGCGGCTTCGGGGGCAACATGCAAAATCACCGTGCCGTAGGCAGTGCCCGACATGCGCGCGTCCGAGATGCGCACCATGTCGGTAATGCCCTTGCGCAACACCTTGGGCGGGAGAGGCATATTGCCCACCTCGGCCATGCCCGGGTAGCCCTTGGGCCCACAGTTTTGCAACACCATGATGCAGTGTTCGTCGATGTCAAGATTCTCGTCTTCGATGCGCTCTTTGTATTCCTCTATGCTGCTAAACACCACTGCGCGGCCACGGTGTTGCATCAAAGCTGGGGTGGCGGCGGAGGGTTTGATCACGCAACCATCGGGGGCGAGGTTGCCGGTGAGCACGGCAATGCCGGCGCGGGGCATGAAAGGGGCCTCGGGGGTTTTGATCACGTTTTCATCGTAGACCTTGGCCCCAGCGATGTTCTCCCCCATGGTCTTGCCATTGACGGTGAGCGCCTCGGTGTGCAAGAGGCTGCGCACACGCTCCATCACTGCAGGCAGTCCGCCGGCGTAGTAAAAATCTTCCATCAGGTGCTGACCGCTGGGCTGGATGTCTACGATATTGGGCACGTCGCGCCCCAATTTGTCAAAGTCTTTGAGGTGCAGAGGCACACCGATGCGCCCGGCAATGGCCAAGAGGTGGATCACCGCATTGGTAGAGCCACCGATGGCGGCATTGACGCGAATGGCGTTTTCAAAAGCCTCGCGGGTGAGGATTTTGGACAGCTTCATGTCCTCCTTCACCATCTGCACGATGCGCCGACCAGACAGCTGCGCCAAGCGGTAACGATGCGCATCCACGGCCGGGATGGCGGCATTGCCTGGCAGGGACAAACCAAGTGCCTCCACCATTGAGGCCATAGTGGAGGCCGTGCCCATGGTCATGCAATGACCCTTGGAGCGGTGCATGCCGGCTTCGGCATCCATGAACTCTTCAATCTTCATGAAGCCGCCGCGCACTTTTTCACTCATCTGCCACACCCCTGTGCCAGAGCCTAAGGTCTGACCTTGGTAGCGGCCTTTGAGCATGGGGCCACCGGAGATGCCGATGGTGGGCAGGTCGCAAGAGGCTGCGCCCATAATCAGCGACGGTGTGGTCTTGTCGCAGCCCATGAGCAGCACCACGCCATCAAGCGGATTGCCGCGTATGCTCTCTTCGGTGTCCATGGCGGCGAGGTTGCGAAACAGCATCGCAGTGGGGCGCAGCAACACTTCACCCAGCGACATGACCGGAAACTCAAGCGGAAAGCCGCCTGCTTCATATACCCCACGTTTGACAAACTCGGCGATCTCGCGGAAGTGGCCATTGCAAGGATTGGTCTCACTCCAGGTATTGCAGATGCCGATGACGGGGCGCCCATCGAAGAGGTCGTTGGGATAGCCCTGATTTTTCATCCAAGAGCGATGGGCGAAGCCGTCTTTATCGAGTTTGCCAAACCAGTGGCGGCTGCGCAGATGGGGGAGAGAGTCAGGGTTCATGGTGGGGGTTGGGAATGGGGATTAAATGAGCAGCGATGGTGTCGGGGCTAAAGTCTTGACCATTGGGCCAGCCTATGCCGCGGAAGAAGAGTTGTACTTGGGCAAAGTAGCTTGGGTCACCTAGTTCTGCAAAGTAGGGTGTGCGTAAATAGGGAGCGACATCAAAGAGGCCATGACGCTTGTCGCTCAAACTTACTTCTACACACGTAGCCTTCA
>JBDKJU010000215.1:0-3042 GCA_039796435.1 Pseudomonadota bacterium
TGTCGTGCCCTGGTACGGGGTGCGCAATTATCAGGCGCGCAACTACATGCGTGACGACATGCGCCTTGGCGATGGGGTGTTGTTCTACCACTCTTCCTGCGCCGAGCCCGGGGTGGTGGGGCTGGCCAAAGTCAGCAAACTGGCCTACGCCGATGCCACACAGTTTGATTCCAAGAGCAAATACCACGACCCCAAGTCCACGCCCGACAAGCCCCGTTGGGTACATGTGGAGGTGGCGATTGAGCGCAAGACACGCCTGCTGTCGCTGGCGCAGTTGCGCGAACACCCCGGGCTTGGCGAGCTCATCATTCTTAAAAAAGGCAATCGCCTGTCGATCACGCCCGTCAATGTCGAACATTGGGCCATCATCTCCAAGTTGCTGAAATAATGGGCGCTGAATTTCTCGGCTTGCCACTTGCCTGGTGGCTGATTTATCTGTGCCTCGGCGCCTTGGTGGGGGTGCTGGCGGGCCTCTTGGGCATAGGCGGCGGGGTGACCATGGTGCCCTTCTTTCTCTACTGCATGCCGCTGCATGGGGTGAACACGCCCAAGCTCATGCAGACCGTGCTGGCCACCTCCATGTGCATCGTGATGTTCACCGGTGTGTCGTCGGCGCGTGCCCATCATGCCCGTGGTGGCGTAATCTGGCCGGTGGTGTGGACCTTGATTCCAGCAATTGCCTTGGGCAATTTCATTGGAGCGCAGGTGACCCACCTTTTGCCCTCCAAGATTTTGATGAAAATTTTCGCTGTCTGCACCATCTACATAGGCTTCACCATGTTGCGTCAAAAGAAGGAGGCGCGGGTCGGCAGTCTGCCGAGCAGGGGCGGGCTCTTGGCCTTTGGCTTGGCCTTGGGATTTGTGTGTACTTTGGTGAGCGCGGGGGGGGCATTCATGAGTGTGCCTTTCCTCACCTGGTCTGGCGTGGGGCTCACACAAGCCATAGGCACTGCCTCGGCCTTGGGCGTGCCCATTTCCATCTTCAGCAGCCTCTTTGCGGCCTATTCAGGCTGGCACGAAACTGGCATACCCAGCCCCAATCTTGGTTACATCTATGTGCCGGTGGTGATGGCCTGCAGTGTGGGCAGTGTGCTCACCGCCCCTTTCGGGGCCAGACTTGGCCACGGTTTGCCGGTGGCCACCTTGAAGCGCATGTTCGCGCTGCTGATGTTCTGCATCGCCCTTAAAATGCTGCATTCCGCATTTTTTCAATAGAAAGTCTGAAGGTTTTTATGAGCGACCACCACCATGATCACGACCACGGCCACCACGGACACAGCGCCGGCATCAAGCGCCTGCACGAAGGCAGGCGCCTCTCCGAAGCCGTCATCTACCACGGCTTTGTTTATCTCGCCGGACAAGTGGCGGCCGACCCCACGGCCAATGCCAAGGGCCAGACCGAACAGGTGTTAAAGCAGATTGACGATTTGCTGGAAGAGTCGGGCAGTGCCAAAACCCGCATCCTCTCGGCCACCATCTACCTGCCCAGCATGAGCGACTTTGCCGCCATGAACGAGGCCTGGGAAGCCTGGGTGCCACAGGGCAACAAACCTGCGCGCGCTACGGTGCAAGCGGCTTTGGCCGCCCCCGAGTACAAGGTGGAAATCCAGATCACGGCCTGTACCTACTGACACGGATACTGACCGCTATGAACCCACTCTCTCCCCCCCTCCCTGCACACGTCCAAATGGCGCAAGCACCCGTGTCGCGTCAATCTTTTAACGAAGTGATGATGCCCACCTATGCCCCTGCACAGTTTGTGCCGGTGCGCGGGCAAGGCGTGCAGGTGTGGGACCAAAACGGCAAGGACTACATCGACTTTGGGGGTGGTGTGGCGGTGCTGGCTATCGGACACAACCACCCTGCCGCCATGGCCGCCCTCAAGGCCCAGTCTGAAAAAATCTGGCATGTCTCTAACTGGATGACCAATGAGCCAGCGCTGCGTCTGGCACGCCGCCTCATTGCCCACACCTTTGCCGAACGCGTGTTCTTGTGCAACTCGGGCACCGAGGCCAATGAGGGCGCATTGAAGCTGGCGCGCAAATATGCCTCCACCCATTTTGGCGAGCATAAATTCGAAATTGTCGCCGCCAAAAATAGCTTTCATGGCCGCACCTTGTTTGCGGTCAATGTCGGCGGCTCACCCAAGTACGTGAAAGGTTTCGGACCTGCCTTGCCGGGCATCCACCACATTGACTACAACTCGGTCGAGCAACTCAAAGCCAGCATTAACGACAATACCTGCGCCGTCATCTTAGAGCCCATGCAGGGCGAGGGCGGCATGTTGCCCGGCACACGCGAATTCTTGCAGGCCGCACGCACGCTCTGCGATCAGCACCATGCCCTGCTGATTTTTGACGAAATCCAAAGCGGCATGGGGCGTACCGGCGCATTATTCAATTACATGCAAAAGGGCGTGACGCCAGACATCGTCACCAGCGCCAAGGGCTTAGGTGGTGGCTTCCCGATCGGAGCGTTTTTCAGTACCCAAAAAATCACCGAGGTGTTACAACCCGGCACCCACGGCAGCACCTTTGGCGGCAACCCCTTGGCCTGCGCCGTGGCTGAGGCAGTGTTCGATATCATCAACAACTCCGAGGTACTGGCCGGCGTACTGGCGAAAGAGCAACATTTCCGTCGCCGCCTGGCTGCCATCAACCAAGAACTTGCTTGCTTTGTCGATGTGCGTGGCGAGGGTCTGTGGCTGGGGGCAGAACTCAACCCGGCACTGGCCAGTCGCGGTGCTGAAGCCGTGGCCAAGGCCCATGAACACGGCCTCATCATGCTCACCGCTGGCAATGGCAATATCCTGCGTTTTGCTCCTTCTTTACTCATTACCGAGGCTGAAATAGACCTCGGCCTTGATCGTCTCCACGCCACTCTAAAGGCCATGTTATGAACCTCTCCATGTATCAACAGTCAGTGCCCGCTTTTCAAAAATACCTGCGCAACTTGAGCGCCATTCTGAGCAAGGCAGAAGCCTACTGCACCGACAAAAAAATCGATGAGGCAGTGCTCTTGAATGACCGCCTCTACCCCGAT
>JBDKJU010000216.1:0-7229 GCA_039796435.1 Pseudomonadota bacterium
CCACTGCTTGGTGAACTTGAGGCCATACTGCAAGGCGCAACCCTTGGTGCCACCAAACTAGGGCCACTGCGCCACAACGCAGTGGAGACCTTTGTGGAGAAAAACACCGGCACCAATACCGGCTCCAAGATCCCTTGGCTGGACTGGGAAATCGTGCCCGGCAGCGACAGCGTCACCATTGACGTCTACATGGCCGGTGGCGGTTGCACCCTGCCCGGTGCCGCCAAGGTCTTGATGCCCGGGCAAGGCTATGAAGGCGTGGCCGAATTTGTGTTTGACGTCATCACCTCACGCGGGGTCAATGCCTGCCCACCCTTGCTGGTGGGAGTGGGTGTGTCGACCTCGGCAGAAACCGCGGCACGTTTGTCCAAAAAAGCCATCTTGAGGCCAGTGAATTCACGCCACAGCAATGACGACGCAGCGATGATGGAAGAGTTATTGGCCGAAGGTCTGAACGAACTCGGACTTGGCCCACAGGGGCTGACCGGCCAAAACAGTGTCATGGGGGTCAATATCGAGTCCTCTGCCCGCCACCCCTCCACCATCGGCGTGGCGGTGTCCACCGGCTGCTGGGCACACCGTCGCGGCAAGATCAAGGTCAATGCCGACCTCTCCTACGAAGTCCTGTCTCATCAAGGTTTTACCGCATGAAAAAAATACTCAGCACCCCACTCAAAAACGAAGACTTGGAAAACTTGAACATCGGTGATGTGGTTTACCTGACCGGCACGCTGGTGACCTGCCGCGATGTGGCGCATCGCCGGCTAATCGAGCTTGGTCGTCCACTGCCGGTGAATCTGGAAGGTGGCGCTATCCTACATGCCGGCCCCATCGTGCGTGAAAAAGAAAACGGCGAATACGAGATGGTGTCGATCGGCCCCACCACCAGCATGCGCATGGAAAAATTTGAAAAAGAATTCATCCGGCAAACCGGCGTCAAGCTCATCATTGGCAAAGGCGGCATGGGCGCAGAAACCCAGGCAGGCTGCGTGGAAAACAAGGCCGTGCACGCTATTTTCCCCGGTGGTTGTGCTGTGCTCGCTGCCACTCAAGTAGAAAAGATCGAAGGCGCCGAATGGAAAGATCTCGGCATGCCAGAGACGCTTTGGATCAACACCGTCAGAGAATTTGGCCCCCTTATTATTTCGATCGACACCAAGGGCAGAAATTTGATTGAGGAGAACAAAAAAGTGTTCAATGACAAGAAAAAACCTATCCTCGAAAAAATCAATCAGAAGATACGCTTCATCAAATAGTGGCCAACGTCGGGGTCTCACCCCGACCGACATTTTGATTCTCGTGACTTAGTAGCTTCGTAGTCGGGGTAGGCTAGGTGGAGCGAAGCGAAACCCAGCATGGCGCTCACCAAACCAAGGAAGCTCATACCGCGCGCAGTAAAAAGTAGTTGTCCACCACCACGCCTGCGAGCACGGCGAGACCGAGCCAATGATTGTGTAAAAAAGCCTTGAAGCACTTGCTGGGGTCACGGTCTTTAATCAGATGAAAATGATACAGCGCGATCCCCGCAGCGACCACGAGACCCAGATAATAAAACGCGCCACGCTGGTGGCCATAGCCCCAGCCCCCCATGGCCAGGAGATAGGCAGCGTAGCAGCCCATCACTGCCGCCACATCAAAGCGGCCAAACAATTTGGCGCTGGTACCGATGGCAAGCTTGTTGTCGTCCTCACGGTCGCACATGGCGTACTCGGTGTCGTAGGCAATGACCCACAGCCAGTTAATGGCCATGAGTACGAGCGCCGCGTGATTGACCACATGCATCTGCGCCGCGTAGGCCATGGGGATGCCCATGCTAAAGGCAATGCCCAGGATGCCTTGCGGCATGCGCAAAAAACGTTTGCTGAATGGGTACACCGCGGCCACCAACACAGAATACAGCGCCCACTCCTTCACTGCCGACGGCATGGTCCAAATCAGCGCAAGAGCTGACAAGGCCAAGATCACGGCCACGGCTACCGCCTCCCAAGGCATGATCTCCCCTGCTGGCAGTGGCCGATTGAATGTGCGGCTGACATGCCCGTCTATGTGGCGGTCGGCAAAATCATTAAAGGCACAGCCTGCCGAGCGCATCAGCAAAGTCCCCAAAATAAACACCCACAAAATGGGCAGCGGAGGGTACCAGGGTTCACCGGGCTCGGCCATTTGCGCTTGCGCCAAAAACAAGGCAGTCAAGGTGGGCCACAGGAGCAGCAAGGTGCCAATGGGTTTGTCGAGGCGGATGAGACGCTCGTAAGCGTCAAGTCTTTGTAACAGCATAGGCTTTCAAAAAATCAGCGACACTGGGGTAGCGCAGGCGAAATCTTAACTCTTCACGCAGACGCTGGTTGTGTATGCGCCGTGATTCACGCATGAAAGAATACAGCATGGGTGACACGCGTGCCTGCACCTGCGCCCGCGGCCATCGCTCGGGTGCGGCATAAGCTAAGTGCTCGGCCATGAGGGTGAAATAATCACCCATGAGCATGGGCTGGTCGTCGACCACGTTGATCACCCGTGCAGGCTTGCGATGTCGCGCCCGCATGAGATGCACAATAAGACGCGCCAAATCGTCGGCATGAATATGGTTTGAGTAGCTGTCCTCTGACGACAGGACCACGGGCGTGCCTTGCGCCAGTCGGGCATGCGGTAATCGATTGGCAGCGTAAATGCCCGGCACACGCAGCACCATCCAACCAGCGGCACGAACCAGACGCTCTGCCGCCACCCGGCGTTTGGCGCGTGCAGATTCGGGTTGCAGGCGGCTGCGCTCAGAGAGCCACTGACCACCCCGGTCGCCATACACCCCAGTGGTCGAAACGTAAATACCCAGCGAGGTCTGGCAACGCGCCAGCACATGCCGAGTCATCGGACAGTCATCGTCCACATGCACCGACGGCGGGGCGAAATGCACAATAACGTCACTGTGTTTGGGCAGGCACTTTAAACTACGATAATCACCAAGGTCAAGTGTGTGGACTTTAACCCCCGCGAACGCGCTGGGAGATCGCTTCACCGCTCTTAATGCAAATGCTCCCGGCGTGCGCAAGAGCAAGCCGGCCACCCGCTCTGCCACATCACCAAACCCAATCAGCAATACGCTCAACATTTTTTGCCATGCCTGTACACATCACGCTCACTAATCTCAGCAAACAAGAAACCTATGCCCCTTTCATCTGTGAAGACGGACAAAGTATTTTAGAGGCGGCGAGCAAGGCCGGCTACTTGATGCCCTACAGTTGCCGCAACGGGGCCTGTGGTTCATGCAAAGGCAACCTCCTAAACGGCGCGGTGGATTATGGCAACCACCAAGCGCAGCAACTGACGGAAGAAGAAAAAGCCGCTGGCAAAGCCCTATTTTGCTGCGCCAAGCCCCAATCTGATTGCAGCATCTCGGTGCGTGAAGTGCGCAAAAGCAGTGATGCTCCCTTAAAAAAATTGCCCGCGCGGGTGGACCAACTCGACAAAGTCACCCACGACGTGATGCGGGTGGTGCTCAAACTGCCCGCCAATGAACAACTGCAATATCAAGCAGGGCAATATGTGGATATCCTCATGCGTGACGGCAAACGCCGCAGTTTCTCCATCGCCAACGCCCCCCACACCGGTGCACACATCGAGCTGCACATCCGCCACTTGCCCAATGGAGCCTTCACCGAACCCTTGTTCACCACCGGCAAGGTCAAAGACATCTGGCGTTTTGAAGGCCCGCACGGCAGTTTTTATTTACGTGAAGACAGTGACAAACCTATGATCATGCTGTGCAGCGGCACCGGGTTTGCCCCCATCAAGGCCATCATCGAGCACAGTCTGGAAAAACAATACTTCCGCCCCATGGTGGTGTACTGGGGAGGCCGCCGCCCGAGTGATTTGTACGACGCCGCCCTGGTCGCACAGTGGGCGCAAGCTCATCCCCACATCAGCTTTGTGCCGGTTATCTCCGAAGCCAAAATAGAAGATGCTTGGCAAGGCCGCCAAGGCTTTGTACACCACGCGGTGATGGAAGACTTCCCGGATTTATCGGGGTATGAAGTCTATGCCTGCGGCGTGCCCATCATGGTGGACTCAGCCAAAAAAGACTTTGTGGCCAAGTGTCGATTGCCAGAAGATGCCTTCTATGCCGACGCGTTTACTGTGGCAGGAGAGTCAGGGCAGTAGTTGGTGTAAGAGGTGGCCAGCAGGTCAAAAGCCCTAATTGACGACAGCAAAAAAATATATTTGAACGTAACAACACAGCCCAATATGTTGCTTAACGAGGTATTGGCAAGACTGTGCGCCATTTTTGACGAGTAAGCGCGGTTTGAAGTTCGTGTTTTCAGCCGAGTCGAAAACGAAAACAACACTTAATCTTTCAAGGCAAGCATAAAACGTGCCTTTTTTACTTTAAGTAAAAATCAGGCAAAAAAATCCCGTATACTGCCCACATGTTCGCAGCCCCTGCCTCAACACTAGCCGCTCTTGCCCCACATGCTGCCTCTGATTCGGCCACCGTGTTGGCCTTGGCCAAAGAGGTGCTCAGGGTTGAAGGAGAGGCAGTACTGAGCCTGATGGCGCGCATTGACCAAAATCTGGTGGATGCCGTGGCCCTCATTTTGAAGCGCAGTAAAGACGGGGGGCGCACGCTTCTGGTGGGCATTGGCAAAACCGGACACATAGGTCGCAAGTTGGCGGCCACTTTCGCGTCAACCGGCACTCCAGCACATTTCATACACGCCACCGAGGCCATGCATGGAGACCTAGGCATGATCACCGGCGCAGATGTGGTGATCGCCATTTCCAACTCTGGGAGCAACAGCGAACTGGTCGATATCTTGCCCGTCATCAAGGCACGTGGGGCAGCGCTCATCGCCATTACCGGCAATACTGCTTCCCCCTTGGCGCTCGCGGCCGAAGTGGTGTTGGACGCAGGAGTGGCCAAAGAAGCCTGCCCACTCAATCTCGCCCCCACCGCCAGCACCACGGCTGCCTTGGCCATGGGAGATGCGCTGGCAGTGGCCTGTCTGCATGCGCGCGGGTTTACCGAGGCCGACTTTGCGGCGTCGCACCCGGGAGGCAAATTAGGCCGCCGTCTCCTCACCCGCGTCAAACAGGTGATGCGTGTGGGCAAGGCCGTGCCGATAGTGGGCAGTGATGCCACAGTCGAGCAGGCTCTGTTTGCGATTTCTTCTGGTGGTTTGGGCATGACCCTGATTGCGGATGCCGACCACGTTTTGCAAGGAATTTTTACTGATCGTGACTTGCGCCGCAGCTTGGCCGAGGTGGATAATTTCCGCACCGCCAAAGTCAGTGCGCACATGACCGCCAACCCCAAAACCATCAGCCCCGAGCAATTGGCGGTGGACGCGGCAGAGCTCATGGACAGCTATCGCATTTCACAGCTGGTGGTGGTAGATGAAGAACGCCACATTCTTGGTGCCTTCAATACCCTCGATCTGCTGAACGCGGGGGTCTTATGAGTCTTGGCTCTGTCCGCGCCCTGATTTGCGATGTCGACGGCGTGCTCACCAATGGGCAGCTGCTCTACCACGCTGACGGCAGTGAGAGCAAGGCCTTCAACACCCTCGACGGCCTCGGCATCAAACTCTTGCAGCAAGC
This sequence comes from Pseudomonadota bacterium, assembly GCA_039796435.1. GTDB lineage: Bacteria > Pseudomonadota > Gammaproteobacteria > Burkholderiales > Casimicrobiaceae > JBDKJU01. The sequence continues at coordinate 5,593 of JBDKJU010000216.1, forward strand.
AGGAATCGCTGTGTACTGGCTCACAGCCAGACGCTCTGCCGTGGTGAAACGACGCGCTGATGAACTGGCCGTGCGCCTATTTGACGGGGCGGACCCCAAACTCGCTGCCTTTCAAGTCATTGTGGCCGAGAGCGGCATTGCGCCTGCCCACATGGCCTACATGGGTGATGACTGGTTGGATCTGCCCATCATGTTGCGGGTGGGCGTGGCCTGCACTGTTCCGAATGCTGCGCCTGCCTTGCTCGCCAAGGCTGATTGGGTCGCCACCCGCGCCGGCGGTGATGGTGCAGTCCGCGAACTGGCCGAAGCCATACTGACTGCGCAGAATCAATACGAGTCGCTGCTGGCGACTTATTTGTCTTAAATGCGCACGCCCTTCACCCTATTGACCAGCTTGTTCGAGCGTTCAGCCGCTTGGTTTCCCGTGCTGTTATTGGCCATCCTGGCTGCCATGACTTATTGGCTGGAGGGCAAGGTGCAAGGCGCAGCGCTGGAACAAAGGCTAAAAGAACTTAACCTGCCCGACCAGTTTTTAGAGCGCTTCACTGCTCGCCGATACACCGCCGAAGGGGCATTGACCCAATCACTTACGGCACTGCGTGCCACGGCCTTTCCACAGCTGAACCAAAGCGTGGTGGAATCTCCCAAACTGAGCATCACCAGCGCCAGCAAACCCGAACAAAAAATACAGGCAGATACGGCAGTGGTGGTGGGCAAAAACGAGCGCATCGAGTTCAAAGGCGGAGTGATTGCCACCCAGGCAGCCACCGGCAAACAGCAAGCCACCATGATTCAGTCCAACACCCTGACCTCCTACCCCGCCAGCAACCGTTTGCTCAGCAAAGAAACCGTGCACATCACACAAGGCGACAAAACCTTCGACGCCACGAGTCTCGACTACAACAGCAAGACCCAGCAGTTTCAAACCGGCAGGGTGCGCATAGAACTCGCCCCCAGCCCTCAAGGAAAACTCAATTGAACATACTCCTCATTCCCACCTTGTTGCTGATGGTGTGTGCCGGTTTTTCTGGCCAAGCACTGGCCGAAAAAGCCGACCGCTTCAAGCGCGTCACCATTTTGGCCGACCTCTCCGATGGCGATGCCAATAACCCCAAACTCACCGGCAATGTATCGATTGAGCAAGGCACTATGCGCATCTACTCTGAACAAGCCTTGGTGCGTTTTGATAAAAACAAAAAATACCAGGCCACCCTCACCAACAGCAAGGAGCGGCCAGTATGCTTCAGACAAAAAAAGGACAACAGCACGGATTTGCTCAAAGGACAGGCCGACCGTGTGGAGTACGATCAGAACAAAGATTTGGTGGAGTTTTTTGGCAATGTCGTTGTCCACGATGGCCCGAATGAAATGGTCAGCGACTACGTGCGCTACCAGCTCTCCAACGAAAAATTCGAGGTGCGCCCAAGCAAAACTAGCAGCAGTAAAAAGCAGGTGCGCATGGACATTATTCCTATCGAAAAAGAGGCCGTCAATGACAAGGGCGAGCACCTTTTAAAAACCAGCAAAGAAATCGAAGCCGAACGCCATGAGCCACTTACACGTTACTGCACTGAAAAAACGCTATAAGACCCGCACTGTCGTTCATGATGTGTCGCTGGAGCTGGCCTCTGGCGAGA
>JBDKJU010000217.1:0-2768 GCA_039796435.1 Pseudomonadota bacterium
TGAAAACTTTGCATTAGCAACTTTGCATTAGCTCTTGAGCTTAAACCCAAAACTCAGAAGCACACCTAAGCCCAAGGCAAACACAGAAATAAAGGTGGTCAAAAAATTAAATGACACTAAGGTGACCAAGGCCGCAAAAAAAAGCATCAAGGCGGCTAAAGCAGACAAGGCAAAGCCTCCCCAAGAACTGATTTTGCCTTTTGAAAGTGCATAGCGGCAATAGGACAAGGCACATAAACTGTAGTACAAAGCGATGAGAATAGAGGTAGACACGATGGCTGCTTGAATAATCTCATCAATTTTTGCTGACACCGCTGCGATCAGTAATATGACCGAGGCCGTGAACAGAGCAAATAAAATTCCCGATCTGGGCGCATGAATCGAATTATTGCCACGCGCAAAAAAGCCTTTGTAGTAGCCTGATTTTGACTTGGCAAATAGAGTTTGCGAAATCTGTACATAGGCAGAGTTCACTGCCCCGATAGTGGATAAGAGAAAAGCCAGCAAAGCAATTTCCGCATACGGTGATGGCAGAATTTTGCGACTCAAAGCCAGTAGTGCATTGCCATTGGCGTTGGCTATGTCCGCTTCTGCAGCGAGTAAGGTGAAGCCGAAAACAAAGCAGGTAAAAAACAATATCAAAGCAAATAGTGTTCGGTAGGCTGACTGCTTCAAACTCTGTTCAGGGTTGTCGGTGTTTTCAGCGGCATTGAAAGCCACGTCCCAACCCCAGTAAAAAAACACGGCAATCGAAATGCCTTTTGAAATCGCCTCTAAAGTGGGTGGTTCACTGGCGAATATTTTTTGCACTGCGGCTTTGTCTGTTTGAGCAATTGCCGCCACGATGGCGATCAATAAAATCACCAACACAATGGCTTCAAGAGTGGTGAATATGGTTTGCACGACGCCCATCTTCCCCACTCCTGATAATGCCAAGAACGCAAATACCAGCAACACCCCGATCGCAATCAAGGTAATGCTGAGCTTGCTCACCTCATTCAAGCCCACCAGTTGGGCGATCACTTGTGCTGCAGGCAGCACCACCGACACCAAAAAAAGCAAGCCTGCCACCAGCAAACACCAGCCAGCAATAAAGCCTAGGCGTGGGTGCAAGAAATGCGACACCCAGGTAAACGCTGCTCCGCTGCTGTTGCGAAAGCGCGTCAGCTGCACATAGGCATTGGCAATGCCGTACATGACCAGTCCACAAAACAAAATCACCCAAGGTGAATAGTGCCCAACAGCCGCAATCAAGGTCGCCGAGGTCATGGCAAAACTGTAGGAGGGTGCATTGCCTGCCACACTTAAAAAGGTGGAGGCCGTTTTACTTAATTGCGTATGGGTATGGCTGCCTGACATATATTGACCTCGATAATGGTGCCGAAGTTTAGCGCTGTTTGAAAAGAATGCCCAGCGAGCAGAATGCATGTGCGCGTCAGGCATTAACCACGATGATAATCCCTAAGCACATTTGCGCATAACATAACTAAACACACTTACGTGCCGACGACTAAGAACACTGGCGCGCAAATCGTGTCACTCGATAAGGCTCGGGATTCAGCATGCATGTCTCGGCGCTCATCATTTCTGCCAGCAGACGCCCCGATACCGGCCCCAAAGTAAAGCCCTGATGGGCATGCGCGAAGTTAAACCACAGCCCGGGATGGTTCGGGGCATTTGAAATAATGGGCAACATATCGGCGCTGCACGGCCTTGCTCCAAGCCAAGGTGGCTCTGCCAAGGCCTGTCCCAAGCGCATGATTTCTGCGGCGGAAGCGCTGCTTAACTGCAACTGCAGTGGTGTAGCCTCGGCATCGCGCATGGCCAGCTCTGCTCCCGTGGTCAGTCGAATACCACGCCGCATGGGCGCCAACACATAGCCACGCTCGGCGTCCAACACCGGGCGTGTCAGCGCGGCCCCACCGGTGTAGTGTTGGTGGTAGCCGCGTTTGAGGAAAAACGGCAAGCGATAAGCCAATCTTTGGCACCACTCCCCCGACCAAGGCCCGAGGGCCAAAACCACTGCCTCAGCGGTATAGGTTTGTTGCTTGCACACCACGCGCCAACCGGGGATAAGGTCCTGACATTCGTCTTGCACAATCGAACCACCCAACTGCGTGAAATACTGTGCATAGCGTGCGACCAGCTCACCTGGCTCAGAGCACGCCCAAGGTGCTGTCCAGTGCACTGCGCCCACCACATCATGCACTCCCGGCTCGTGCTGGCGCAATGCCCCAGCATCGTAGACGGTATGAGGCACGCCGTACTCTTCTTTAAGTAGCTCTGCTTTGCGCACTTCAAGGTCCATGCACGCCTGAGTTCGAAACACCCAAAGATAGCCTTTTTTCTCGATCAAGTCCTGTGCCTTGGCCGCCTCTATCAATGCATGATGTTCTGCAAGCGCATGTTTGATCAACTGGTTATAAGCGCGTGACAGCAGCTGATGACGCTTGGGCTCTGAGTGGTACCAGTATTGCGCCAGCTGTGGCAACACCGAAGGCAAGGCACGCAAATGAAAACGCACACTCGGATCTTGTTGCCACAAAATACGCCACAGCGCTTTGAAAGACCGGGGCATAGCAGCAGGCATGACTGCTTCACACTGTATCACGCCAGCATTGCCATACGAGGTTTCACGCCCCGGCTCACGCTTGTCAATGAGGACGACCTCATGACCACGCAAGCGCAGGTGAATGGCAGTGCACACCCCGACCATCCCTGCCCCCACCACGATGATTGTTTTTTTATACGGCATTACTGAGTGTGGC
>JBDKJU010000218.1:0-3299 GCA_039796435.1 Pseudomonadota bacterium
GGAACGACTGGAGCCGTTAAAGAAATCATAAGTTTGACCGTTGTTTTGAAAGCTGATAATGCCGGTTTTGGAAAAATCACGCTGATCGGCTTTTAATTGTTCTTTGTCATTGTGCGACAAGGCCATCATGAAGTTATAGCCATCTTTGGAGAGCGAGCCCCAGCCGCCGGTGGCCTGCACGGTGAACTCGCCACCACCCTTTTTCTGTGGTTTGTAATAGCTGCCGCCCACTTCCACGCCGTTAAACTCCTGCTTGGTGATGAAGTTGACCACGCCAGCAATGGCGTCAGTGCCGTAGAGGGTAGATGCACCATCGGTGAGCACTTCCACGCGATCAATAGCGGCAATCGGCAATAAATTGAGGTCCACGGAGTCACCAAAGCCGGTCAAGGTTTGTCCGGCGTAAGTGGCGAGGCGACGACCATTCAGTAACACCAAGGTGCGCTTGCCCCCTTGACCATGTAGTGAGGCCTCTGACAGACCGCCGCCGCCGCCGCCAACAGATTGTGACGACTCAGTAAAGCCTTGCATGGACGGCAGTTTTTGCAAAAGCTCGGTAGCAGAAGTGACGCCCGAACGGTCGATGTCCTTGCTGGAAATGACCTGTATGGGCAGTGCAGTCTCTTCACTGATGCGCTTTTTGATGGAAGAGCCCGTGATTTCAACGCGTTCTGTGGTTTGCGCATGCGCATAACCCACGCCGAGCGCGGCGAATATGGCCAAGGTCAGGCTACGTGTGGTGAACATATCAATCCTTTTTATGTTGAATTCACTACTATAACGCAAGTTCGTAGGCAACTTCCTTGCTGATTCCAGTTAATTTGGCAGTGAGTTTGGCGGCTTTGGCACGTGGCAATTCAGTTAACAAAACCTGCATCATGGTCTCTGCCCCCGCCAGATTGACGTCGCTGGCCGGCGCGGGGGCGATAAGCAGGACAAACTCCCCCTGTTGGCGTTTGGAGTCGGCAGCAAAATAAGCCTGTATCTCCACCACTGTCCCCAATACCAAGGTCTCATGGGTCTTGGTCAGCTCTTTGGCCAGACACATTGGGCGCTGCACGCCACAGGCTTCGGCCAAATCGTCCAAAGTGCCCAGGATTCGGTGGGGCGCCTCGTAAATGATGGATATGGCCACGTTGTGTTTAATGCGGCGCAACAAGTCCAGACGCTCACGCCCCTTAGGCGCCAAAAACCCCATGAAATGCGGTTCCCCCTGCCAGCCGCAGACCGACAGGGCCGCCGTCAAGGCCGAGGCCCCTGGAACAGGCACCACCTGTCGCTTTGCTTGGTGTGCCGCCGCCACCAACACCGCCCCCGGGTCGCTGATTGCCGGCGTGCCCGCATCACTGACGTAGGCCACGCTTTTGCCTTGGCTCAAGGCTTCGATCAGCCATTGTGCCCCAGCTTTTTCATTGTGCTCGCGTATGCTGACCAAGCTGGCCGAAATGCCGTGGTATTTCAGCAAGGCAGCGGTCACGCGCGTGTCTTCTGCCGCCACCACATCTACGCCCTTTAATACCTGCAAGGCGCGCAAGGTGATGTCCAAAGGGTGCCCAATTGGCGTGGCAACCACATACAATGCATTAATGGGTGTGAACAGTGACATAAACAGACGCATTGTAGGGGCGCACTATGAGGACATGGCGGCCCAATTTTTATCCGCCCACGGTCTGCGCGTCATTGCCCGCAACTGGTACTGCCGACATGGTGAAATTGATCTGATCGCGCAAGATGGCGACAGCTTGGTGTTCGTGGAAGTCAAGCAGCGCACAGGCAATGCCTTCGGGGGCGTACAACAGAGCATCAGCGCCAGCAAACTGGGCAAGATCAGGCAGGCGGCAGAGTTGTATTTGAGCCAATTCACGCACTCGCCTTTCTGCCGTATCGACGCGGTGTACATCCAGGGCAGCAAGATTGAGTGGCTCAAAAACATCAGCCACTAAAATGGCTCTATGGATCTAGCCAAACACGTCGCCGCACACTTTCTCGACAGTGCGGAACTAAAACGCAGGGTTGCCCTCGAATTAAGCGATGTTATCGTGCAAGCTGCCGAGATGATGACCCAGTGTTTTTTAAATAATGGCAAGCTGTTGGTGTGTGGCAACGGCGGTTCTGCTTCAGATGCCATGCATATGGCTGGTGAATTGGTTGGCCGGCTGGAGCGCGAACGCCCGGGTCTGCCAGTCATCGCCCTAAGCGCTGACAGCAGCGTCATGACAGCACTGGGTAATGACTACGACTACGAGCAGGTGTTTAGCAAACAGGTCACTGCCTTTGGCAACCCTGGCGACGTGCTGTTGGTGCTCACCACCAGTGGTAATTCCCCCAATGTCTTGGCGGCCGTGGCGCAGGCGCATGAACGCGATATGCAGGTCATCGCCCTGTCTGGCAAAAATGGTGGGGAATTGGCACATGTGCTGAAACCCAATGACATCGAAATTCGCATCCCGCACAACCGCACCATGCGCATTCAAGAAGCACACATTACCGCGATCCATGCTTTGTGCGACTTGGTGGATATTGCCCTACTTGGAGAACCCAATGCTTAAATTTATTCTGCTCGTTACCAGCGCCCTAGTTTTGCAAGGCTGTGCTGCTCTTTTCGTCGGCGGGGTGGCCACGGGGGTGGCCATGGTCAATGACCGGCGTCCGGCGGGCGTGGTGCTGGAAGATGAGGCGATTGAGAGCCGCGCCATGCTGGCGGTGAAATCCACTTTTGGCAATCGCGTGCATGTCAACATCACTTCATACAACCGCAATGTGCTCATCTCCGGTGAGGCTCTTGACGAAGCCACCCGTGCTGGGGTCGAACGTACCTTGCGTTTGGCCTCACCCTCAGTAAAAACCGTGTACAACGAAATGACCGTGGGCGAGCTTGCCTCCTTCATGGCCGTGAGTCATGATTCAGGCGTCACCGCCAAAGTCAAAGGCAGATACATTGACGCTGGCAAATTCAATATTGCGCAAGTGAAAGTGGTCACCGAGCAGGGCATCGTCTATCTCTTCGGCTTAGTCACGCAGCAAGAAGCTGCTGACGCAGTGGAGATAGCACGCACCACCTCTGGGGTGAAAAAAGTGGTGCGACTTTTTGAATATCTGTGAATAGGTAGAGCCCGCGCTCATGCAATTCCCTACGCCCGCGTTTCTACACAAGATACACCACAGCACGGCAAGTTTGCGCGACCTGCCCCGACCTTGGGTGTTCACCAATGGCTGCTTTGATATTTTGCATCTGGGGCATGCGGCTTGTTTGGCCCAAGCCAAAACCCTCGGCCCCACGCTCATCGTTGGAGTCAACA
>JBDKJU010000219.1:0-3707 GCA_039796435.1 Pseudomonadota bacterium
GTGCCCAGATTGGCCGGGCTGACCCAGAGCGCTTGTTTCTGCCAATGTTCTTTCATGAACTGTGCGGTGCTCAGTGGGCCCAAGTGCGTGAGAGGAGAGAGAGGACTTGAACTGTTGGTGAGAGACATCATGGCAGCTTGTGCTGATAAAAGTAGAAAGTAATTCTAGTGGCTCACGTAAAATCCTTGCTTTTCGCGCTGCAAAAAATTATGTCGACCAAAGCCTCCAGTAATCCTAACAAACCCAGCGAAAAACCGCCTACCCCCGTGCCAGTGACAATTCTGACGGGTTTTCTGGGTGCGGGCAAAACCACTTTGCTCAATCGCATTTTGAAAGAAGACCATGGCCTGCGCATTGCCGTCATTGAAAATGAATTTGGCCAAGAAGGGGTGGACAATGAAATTTTGTCCAACACCACTGAACAAATAGTGGAGATGAACAATGGCTGTATTTGCTGCACGGTGCGCGGTGATTTGATCCGTATCTTGGGTGATTTGCGCCGTAAACGTGACAAAGGGCAGTTGAAGTTTGACCGTGTGGTGATTGAGACCACCGGCATGGCAGATCCTGGCCCGGTGGCACAAACTTTTTTTGTGGATGAAAAAACCAACACCTACTATTTGCTTGATGCCATCATCACGGTAATGGATGCCAAGCATGGGGATGAGCAGCTCAACAGATTCAAAGAAGCACAGGAGCAGATAGGTTTTGCCGATCGGGTGTTGTTATCAAAAACGGATTTGGTGGAGCCGCAGAGTGTGGATAAGCTGAAGGCACGCATTGCGCAGATGAATCCTCGTGCCAGCATTGGGCAGGTGCATTTTGGCGTTGCCCCGATTAAAGAAATTCTCGATATTCGTGGCTTTAATTTAAATGCGGTGCTGAACATTGACCCCAGCTTTTTGGAAGAAAAGGCCCATGACCACAGCGATGATATTGGCTCCTTTGTGATCAAGACCGAGCGTGCTTTGGACGTGAAAAAAATTGACCGCTTTATTTCCTCGTTAATTGATTTGTATGGCCAGGATATGTTGCGCTACAAGGGCATTTTGAATATTCATGGTGAGCCCAGACGAGTGATTTTTCAAGGCGTGCATATGATGGCGGGTTTTGATTTTGGGCAGGAGTGGGGCGACACCCCCAAAAGCTCAACCTTGGTGTTCATCGGTCGTAAATTACCGCAGGCCTTGTTCCGCGAGCTGTTTGATGAATGTTATGCTGATGCCAGCAGCAGTGATCCCTATGAGGCAGTCAAGGCTTGAACCATGGAATTAAAGTGGATTGAGGATTTTCTGAAGCTGGCAGAGACGGGCAGCTTTTCGCGTGCGGCAGATGCCCGTTATGTCACTCAGCCTGCCTTTTCACGCCGTATCAAGGCCTTGGAAGCCTGGTTGGGGGTAGAGTTGGTGGATAGAAGCACCTTTCCAACACATCTCACCCGTGCGGGAGAGCAATTCAGGGTGCAGGCGGTGGAACTTCAAAAGGCCATTCTGGAGGCGAGAGCAGTGGCCAGAGGGCTGCAGACCCCCACGGATGACACGCTTCATTTCGCCTCTACTCACACCATGTCCTTGACCTTTTTTCCCCATTGGCTGGCGGAGATGAGTGACCGACACGGCAAGATTCGTTCTAAGCTTACCGCCGGTAATGTGCATGATGTCACCACTATGTTGGCAGAAGGGCACTGTGATTTGTTGCTCTCATATCATCATGATTTGCTGCCCATTGAGCTTGACCAAACGCGCTTTGAATGCTTGGCCTTAGGCAGTGAGACCTTGGTGCCTTACTCTAAAGTGGACGGAGCAGGAAAATCTTTGCACAGTTTCCCGGGCAAGGAGAAACAACCCACGCCCTATTTGGCGTATTCTGCTGGCGCATATTTGGGGCGCATGGTGAGTCTGTGCCTGCAGCAAACCCCTATGCGTTGCTACCTTGACTGTATTTATGAAACCGATATGGCGGAGGCGCTGAAGGTGATGGTGCTGGAGGGGCAGGGTATCGCCTGGTTACCCGAGTCGTCAGTGGTGAACGAGTTGCAACAGGGCAAGATCGTCAGTTGCGGTGATGCGACTTGGCGCATCAGCATGCACAGACACTTGTATCGCGATAAAAACAATGATCGCCCAAGCGTGAAACAGTTCTGGAACAAAATGTCGAGAGACTATCTGCCTAGTTAAGCTTGCAGACAGCAACAGGAGCGTGGTATTAAATAATTTGCTTGATGAGGTAAGAGCACCAGACCCAAGTGTCTTCTTCTTGTATGACCTCGGAGAGCTCAATGATTTGGGTGTGGCGGTGGTTGGTCATCTGATAGCGTGAGCGCGGATTGAAATCAGCCGTTTTCATGATGACCGTGGGTTGCAGAATGGGGGTGTTTAAAAAGGCGGTCTTGAGAAACAGGGCATCACTGGCAGAGGTCAGTCGCGACTGATTTTCACCATTTATCAGCACCCCTGCCTCGTTGCTGGCGCCCACGCGAAAACGCCGTATCTCGCCAGAAAACATTTCACGGCTAATGACTTTGAGCCCACACTCTATGCGGCCCGCCGCCATTTTCATGATGCGGGTGATGATGCAAATTTGCCACTCGCTCATGGACTCGTCGTTGACGCAGATGAGATTGCCCAGTTTCAGTTGTCCGGTGAGTTCATCATTGCCATTGAGCAGGCAGCGATAACCTATGTCACTGCGATCGCGCAGATCCCATATCTGCAACGCGGCGCTGTTGGCTGCATTAAGTGTACGAGCGTGATTCTGTTGAAACCCATACAGCGGGATCTGCGTCACCGGATGATAGACATCAGTGTCAGGATTGGGATTTTGTTTTTTGCTTTGCGCCTGAGTGATGGTTGAGAGTATGGTGTTTAATCCTAAGCCGACATAGATGCGGCTGCGGTCTTCGCTGCGTGGGCTCTGACGCAGCATGGGTTTGAACTCTGGGTCAACACGTGCAGAGGCAGATTTGAAAATGGCAATGCGGTGATTGAGTTCTTTTAGTGCGGTTTCGTCCGTGGTGTTTTTGATGCGCTCTTCTGCACTGGCCAGCAAGGCCTTGAAACGGTCGCAAAGCGGCGAGGTGTCTAGGTATAAAAAGTGTCCGTCAAGCGTGCTTTTATTGCGAAATTTAAGCCCCTGCGCCTGCGACAGATCGACGTAAAACCCGCTCTCCACCGTGGGCCTGATGGTGAGGTGCAGCATGTTGCTGCCATCGTGTAGTTGAGCCGTGAGCATTTCGATCTGCACATCGGTCAAACTGCCGTTAAAACAGAGTTTGAGCAACAGCAGTCGCAGATACTCCCCGACGATGGTGGTTTCAATGTTGCCTGCGATTTTGCTGCTTTTGAGTTCGGTGTTGATGCCTTCAAGTTGCAGGTCACAAGCCAGGCGAAAATGTTTGTGGATGTCCAGCCAGGTGTTGGCCACCCATTCCTCATGTCGGAACAATCTGAACCGATAGGCCATTTCACGGTGCGCAAACAAGCGGCAGAAACAGCTGGCGCATTGAGGCTGCTGCTGGCGTTTACTGGCCCACTCAGGCAGGTGGCTCAAAAGGCTGGTGTAGGCATCGATGAATCTGGTGGAGAGTAAATAACCCACATGCCAGAGATTGTCTTTCAGGCGCTGATTGGTGCTGGGGCAGTTGAGATAGTCAACACGCAGCCGATCCGATACCTCTACAAAGGCTCTGTCCGCTGTCAACAGACCTT
>JBDKJU010000220.1:0-9309 GCA_039796435.1 Pseudomonadota bacterium
CCTTGCTCACGCCACACTAGAACCCTGGGGTGATGCAGTCGCCAACTTTCACCTCAGCAATGGTGCCAGCTTGGAGCGCCTGAACTGGGCAGCTGACAGCTCTGCCAAGGGTCTGGCGCAGTCTGCCGGTTTAATGGTGAACTACCTCTACGAACTCGGAAAAGTAGAGGGACGGCATGAAGACTTCGTCAATGCCAAACTCAGCGTCAGCCATGCGGTGCGCAAGTTACTGTAGGAGCTACTCTAAAAGCTGCGTTGTGGGATTCTCGCTGACAGCGATGTTTAGCAATCGATTGCACTGGCTGAGCAATGCGTTTAGAATGGCATTTTTATACGAATACATCTCATGCAACGCGAAACCAAAATCGTCGCCACTCTCGGGCCCGCCTCCAGCTCCCCGGAAATCCTGGAAAAAATGATTCAAGCTGGCGTTGATGTGGTGCGCCTGAATTTCTCACACGGCACCGCGCAAGACCATATCGACAGGGCCAATGTGGTGCGTGCCACTGCAGCCAAAGCCGGCAAACACGTGGCCATCATGGCAGATTTGCAAGGCCCGAAAATCCGTGTGGGCAAGTTTGAAAACTCGCGCGTGAACCTTGATGTGGGGCAAACCTTTATCCTCGACGTAAATTGCCTATTGGGCAATGAAGAGCGTGTGGGCTTGGACTACAAGGCCCTGCCACACGATGTGCGCACTGGTGATCTGCTTTTGCTGGCGGATGGCCTCATACAGTTGCGAGTGGAGCGTGTGCAGGGCTTGGAAATCTACACCACGGTGATCGTGGGGGGGGAGTTGTCCAACAACAAGGGCATCAACCGCATGGGGGGTGGCTTGACTGCGCCGGCACTGCCTGCCAAAGACATGGAAGACATCAGAACGGCTGCGCAAATCGGGGTGGAGTATCTGGCGGTAAGCTTCCCCAAATCGGGCGCAGACATGATCACCGCGCGCAATGTCATGCTTGCCTGCGGTGGTAATGCCGCCCTCATCGCCAAGATCGAGCGCGCCGAAGCCATTGCCACCACTGAAGCCCTTGACGATATATTGCAAGCCTCTGACGGCATCATGGTCGCGCGCGGCGACCTCGCAGTGGAGGTAGGTCCGGCGGCCGTGCCCGCACTGCAAAAGCGCATGATCAAGCAAGCCAGACAGGCCAACAAGCTGGTCATCACCGCCACGCAAATGATGGAGTCCATGATCAACAGCCCCATCCCGACACGCGCTGAGGTATCCGATGTGGCCAATGCCGTGCTCGACGGCACCGATGCGGTGATGTTGTCAGCCGAGAGCGCCACGGGCAAATACCCCGTGGAGACCATCACCACCATGGCACAGGTATGCATAGAGGCAGAGCGCTCCTCCACTCATGCGCTGGACAATGACTTCATGAACCAGACCTTTACGCGCATTGATCAGTCTATTGCCATGGCCGCACTGTTCACCGCCTACCACTTGGAGGCCAAGGCCATCGTCTCGCTCACTCAGTCAGGGTCTACTGCCTTGTGGATGAGCCGCCACGACGGCAATGTACCGGTGTATGCCGTCACCCCGGATGAGCACGCCGCCCGCAAGATGGCCCTCTACCGCAATGTGCGCTCACTGACCATGGACACCATTTACAACCGCGACGATGCCCTGCGTGCTGTTGAAAAACTGCTCTTAGGACAGGGCGTGCTGCAGCATGGCGACACCTTTATTTTCACCAATGGTGAGCCCATGGGCAAATCTGGTGGCACCAACAATATGCAAATTGTGCGCTTGGGTGAGCACCTGCTATGAACCTGTTGGAGAAGCGACAGCAAGCAGAGCTCATTGCGATAGAGGCGGGTACTTTTGCCAAGGCTCTGTTTTTAAACCGCAGTTCTCTGACCATCGAAAGCAAGGGCGCGCAAGACTTCGTCACTGCCGCCGACCGCGACAGCGAACAAATCATCCGCAGCCGCCTGGCCAAAGCCTTTCCTGAAGATGGATTTCTGGGAGAAGAATCAGGCGCGGCCGACTCGCACTCCGGCGGAATCTGGGTGGTCGACCCTATCGATGGCACGATTAATTTCACTCATGGCGTGCGCTACTGGTGTATCTCCATTGCGTATTGGTGTGCGGGCGAAATTCAAGTCGGCGTCATCTATGACCCCATGGCAGAGGAGCTGTTTTCCGCCGCCAAGGGCATGGGGGCAAGCCTCAATGGCGCGCCCATACAGGTCAGCACTTGCACTAGCGTCGACATGGCTCTGTGTTGTCATGGCTATATCCCCCGCCATCGTCAGGCGAATAATTTCGCCTTGCGCAAATCTCTCTTTGATGCGGGTGCTGCGGTCAAAGACTTCGGTGCCGGAGCCCTCATGCTGGCACATGTGGCGGCAGGTCGCTTTGATGCCTATCTGGAAGAGCAGATGCATCCTTGGGATGCCATGGCCGGTTACTGCCTGATTCGCGAGGCAGGTGGGCGCACCAACACCTACCCAGCCGACCCGAACCACATCGAAAAGGGTGGTAAAGTATTGGCCGCCAGCCCGCCTATTTTTGATGAACTCCAACGACTCCAGCAACTCCACCTGTAACCCAGCCCACGTCATTAAGCCTGCGGTGCAGGCATTGCACGCCTACCAAGTAGCCCCTGCCGAAGGCATGGTCAAGCTTGATGTGATGGAAAGCCCCTACCGCCTGCCCCTAGAGTTGCGCACCGAGTTGGCACGCGAACTTGCCGAAGTGCATATTAATCGCTACCCTGACCCACGCGCCCCCGAGCTGGTTGCGGCTTTGCGTCAGGCCTTCGCGATTGACGAAAAATACGCCTTATTGGTCGGCAATGGCTCGGATGAGATCATCAGCATCATTACGCAGGCCATCGCCGAACCAGGCACCACGGTCATGTCGCCCGAACCCTCCTTTGTGATGTTCAAGCTGGCGGCCTTGCAGGCAGGGGCCAACTTCGCAGCCATCACCCTCAATCCCGACTTCAGCCTCAATCTTACGCATGCGCTGGCGGCAATCCAAACCCATCAGCCCAAACTGCTGTGGTTGGTCTACCCCAACAACCCCACCGGCAATCTCTTTCCTGAGTCCGATCTGCGTCAGCTGATCGACGCTGCGCCTGGCTTGGTGGTGATCGACGAAGCCTACTACCCCTTTGCCCGCTGCAGCATGGCAGCCCATCTGGCCACCTACCCTAATCTCATCATCATGCGCACAGTCTCCAAAATGGGCATGGCAGGACTGCGCATCGGCTATGTCTTTGGTCGCCCGGAATGGATACGTGAGTTTGACAAGGTGCGCTCGCCCTACAACGTGAGTAATCTCACGCAAGCTGCCGCCACTTTTGCCCTCAAACACTTGTCCTTGCTCGACGAACATGCACAATGTGTCAACCGTGACCGTGACTTGCTGCTCCAGAGCCTACAGCGTCTGCCTGGCATCACGGCTTTTCCTTCCAAGGCCAACTTTGTCTTGGTGCGTTTCCAAAATGCCAACGCTGTCTACAGCGCCTTGTTGGCAAGGCATATTTTGGTGCGCCATGTGGGTGGGGGCCACCCCCTACTGCACAACTGCCTGCGTCTGTCTGTGGGCACGCCAGAAGAGAATCGCCTCCTGCTAGAGGCGCTTGCAGACATCCTGTCACAGGCTGCCTGATCACACTGCTTAGCCCGATATACTTGCCAGCGGAGGAGAACTTCATGTATAGCAATCAACTGCACCAGCTGTGCCTGCGTCTGCTGTGTGTACTGTGTCTGGGCGTATTAGGTCTGGGCCAAGCGTATGCGCAAAACAGCGCCCCTTATATTTCTGCAGCACTCAACTGGACGAATGGCAAAACTTATTTTTTCCTCAGTGACGGCACTTACTTGCGCTACGACAATGAGCAAGGCAAGATAGACAAAGACTACCCCAAACGCATCAACAACAAAACATGGCCGGGCATAGGCAATGATGCCCCTTTAATCACTGCGGCCTTTCGCGGACCAGTGGCAAACAAAGTGTATTTTTTCTTTGCCAATGGCGAGTATTCGCGCTTTGATATGGCGAACGATCAAGTGGACCCTGGCTACCCCAAAGACATCAGCGACAAGACATGGCGTGGTATGGGCGCCTATGCTGGGCAAATTTACGGGGCCTTGAATTGGCCGGGGAACAAGATACAGTTTTTTCTGCAGGATGGCCGTTATGTCCGCTATGACATGAACGAAGACAGAGTTGAGGCTGGCTACCCAAAGCGCATCACCCGCGATTCCTGGCCTGGGCTGCACCGATACGCCGGCAAAGTGGCAGGCATGGTGAACTGGAGCAATAACAAGGCGTACTTCTTTCTTGACGACAACACGTATCTGCGCTATGACATCAAAGACGGCGAAGTGGATGAGGGCTACCCCAAACGCATCAATGACAATACTTGGCCAGGAATGGGCAAGATATTTAATCGCAAAAGCATGCCCTAGCACCTTCATTGCCATTAAAATATGGCCATGATCAGGCAAGCCAGCGTTACCCGCAACACCAAGGAAACACAAATCACTGTGCGCATCAATCTCGATGGCAGTGGTCAATTTGACAGTCACACGGGTGTGGCTTTTCTTGACCACATGCTGGAACAGATTGCCCGTCATGGCTTGTTTGATCTCGACCTCAAGGCCGAGGGAGACCTCCACATTGATGCGCACCACACCGTCGAAGACATCGGTATTACCCTCGGTCAGGCAGTGGCCAAAGCTCTTGGGGACAAGGCCGGGTTGGCGCGCTACGGACACAGCTATGTGCCGCTTGACGAGGCGCTCTCACGTGTGGTCATCGATCTTTCAGGTCGTCCAGGCTTGGAGTTTCATGTGCCTTTTACTCGCGCCATGATTGGCAGTTTTGATGTCGATCTGACCCATGAATTTTTTCAGGGCTTTGTCAATCATGCACTCGCCACTGTGCACATCGACAATCTGCGAGGGGTCAATGCCCATCATCAGTGTGAGACCGTATTTAAAGCCTTTGGCCGTGCGCTGCGTATGGCGGTGAGCGTAGACCCGCGTGCGCAGGGTCAGATTCAGTCAACCAAGGGCGTGCTCTAAGTTTCGCCCTTTCTGCACCTTGAGCACGATCGCCATTATTGATTACGGTATGGGCAACCTGGCCTCTGTGGCCAAGGCCTTATCCCATCTTGCGCCACAACACCATGTGTGCATTACCTCCAAGCCAGAAGTGGTGATAGCAGCCGAGCGCGTGGTGCTGCCCGGACAGAGCGCCATGCCAGAAACGATGCGGGCATTTCATGCTTCGGGTTTGTATGAGGCCACCTGTGCGGCGCGGCTGAATAAGCCATTTTTTGGGGTATGTCTGGGCATGCAAATGCTGCTCGACCACAGCGAAGAGGGTGACACCAAGGCGCTCGGATTCATTGCCGGTAAAGTAAAAAAGCTACAGCCTAGCCAGCAATATAAGGTACCTCATATGGGCTGGAACCAAGTCAGGCACTTCGATCACCCCATGTTCAATGGCATTGCGCAGAAGGAATTTTTTTATTTTGCGCACAGCTACTGTGCCGTGCCAGATCAACCTAGCGTCACGGCTGCCACCACCTCTTACCCCGATGAAATTGCGGTGGCGCTTGCGGCTGACAATCTCTTCGCCGTACAATTTCACCCTGAAAAAAGCGCTCAGGCTGGATTACGCTTGCTCAGCAATTTTCTACACTGGAACCCTTAATTACCTCCGCATCATGCTTGCTATCCCCGCGATTGATCTGAAAGATGGACAATGTGTCCGCTTAAAACAAGGCGAAATGGAGGGCGCCACCGTCTTCCCGCTTGACCCCGCAGAACAGGCACTCAAATGGTTAGAGGCAGGTGCCGAACGCTTGCATATCGTCGACCTGAATGGTGCTTTCGCCGGCAAGCCGGTGAATGAAAAGGCCATCAAGAGCATCATCAAAGCGGTGGATGGGCGCATGCAAATTCAGCTCGGTGGCGGCATCCGCACCATTGAGATGATAGAACGTTATTTAGATGATGGCATCGACTACGCCATCATTGGAACTGCTGCTGTTAAAAACCCCGGATTCCTGCACGAAGCTTGCTCACAGTTCCCCGGGCAGCTGTATGTCGGTCTTGATGCCAAGGACGGCAAAGTCGCCACTGATGGCTGGAGCAAGCTCACCGGCCATGATGTGATTGACTTGGCCAAGCGTTTTCAGGACTACGGCATCGAGGGAGTCATTTACACCGATATTGGCCGCGACGGTATGCTCACCGGCATCAATATCGAGGCCACCGTCAAATTGGCGCAGGCCCTCAGTATCCCCGTGATTGCTTCTGGAGGAGCGGCGGGCATGAACAATCTGCAGCTATTGTCCGCCCATGAAGACGACGGAGTGATGGGGGTGATACTTGGTCGCTCGCTTTATGAAGGCACTCTGAACTTTCCTGAGGTATTGACACTGTTCAACGCTGACGGCAATGCTCGCTAAAAGACTGATCCCCTGTCTCGATATCAAGGCAGGACGTGTGGTGAAGGGGGTCAATTTTGTTGGCTTGCGTGATGCAGGAGATCCCGTAGAAATAGCCAAACGCTACAACGACGAGGGCGCTGACGAACTGTGTTTCCTCGACATCACTGCCAGTGTTGAGGCACGGGGATTGTTGCTGCAGCTGATTGAACAAGTGGCCAAGCAAGTGTTTATTCCCTTGACCGTAGGGGGTGGGGTTAAGCAGGTGTCTGATGTGCGTGACCTGCTCAATGCTGGCGCTGACAAGGTCAGCATCAATACTGCGGGCATCAACAATCCTGAATTATTTAACGAAGCCAGTCACCGTTTTGGCGCGCAAGCCATTGTGGCTGCCCTTGACGCCAAGTCAGTGAACGATGACCAAGGTGAGCGCTTTGAAATATTTACCCATGGCGGTCGCCAGCCAACCGGACTCGAAGCAGTGCGCTGGGCGCAAGAGGTCACGCGTCGGGGCGCCGGGGAAATTCTGCTCACCAGCATGGACCGTGACGGTGCAAAAATCGGGTTTGATCTCAAGCTCACCCGGGCTATTACCGATGCGGTGTCTGTCCCCGTCATTGCGTCGGGCGGTGTGGGCAATCTTCAGCATCTTGTCGATGGGGTACTTCTGGGCGGCGCCGATGCGGTGCTCGCCGCCAGCATCTTTCACTATGGTGAGTACAGCCTACGTGAAGCAAAAGCGGCCATGCAGCAAGCGGGCATTGCAGTACGTCAAAATCTTTAGAGTGTTCTCTCCACCACTTTTGCCTTGCCTGCCAAACACCCTTGCGCCTGCGCGAAGCTTGCTCGTCTCATCATCATGTCGCTGACCGTCCTACATAGTCAATTTGCCTACAAGGCCTGGGCCAACGCCGAGCTCTACGCTTTTTTGACACAGCAAGAACAAGGCCCGCTCCTGCAGACGGCCTTGCGCACCTTAAACCATATTTACGTGGTCGACAAAATCTTTCAGGCACATTTATGTGGTCAGCCGCACCCCTACACCTTTGCCAATACCGATGACACCCCAGGCGTGGCTGATTTGTCTTGGCAGGTGCATGAGTGCGACGCGTGGTTTATCACTCATGTCAGCTCATTGACTGCCGCGCAGCTGGCGGAACCTGTGCGTTTTATCTTCACTGATGGCGACAAAGGCCAAATGAGCCGGGAAGAAATTCTGCTGCATGTGCTCCTCCACGGCTCTTACCACCGCGGTAATGTGGGGCAACTATTCAAATCTGTCAACATTGCCCCACCCCGTGATTTGTACACCAAGTTTTTACACCAGCTTGAGCCTGGTCGCCGAGACCATTAGCCCTGCTGCTGTTCCACGAATGCCTTGATGCGTCGCACGCCTTCCCTGATTTGCGCTGTGGAAGTGGCATAGCTTAAACGTATGTGCTGCCCATCGTCGGGCACACGATGACCAAAATGAATATCTGCCAACACGGCGACACCGGCTTCGTGCAGCAGGCGTTTGCGGAAATCTTCGCTGTCTTTTGCACCCACCAGCTTGCACGCCTCTGTCACATTCGGCCAAACATAAAACGCCCCTGGTGGCACCAAACACCTCACCCCGGGGATTTCATTCAATAAAGACACCACCAAATCGCGCCGCTCATGAAAGCTCTGTTTCATCATTTCTGCCGCTTCTTGCGACCCTTCTATCGCGGCCACTGCCGCCCACTGGCTGATCTGTGAGGCACAAGAATCTGTGTTGGTGACCCAGCGGGTAAATACGGGTGCTAGAGTCTTATTGGCAATAAATCCTATGCGCCAGCCCGTCATTGCCCAAGTCTTAGACGCCCCATCTGAAATAATGGTGCGCTCGCGCATCTCGGGAAGACTGGCGATAGAGTAAAAATCGTTTTGAAACGACAATCTGGCATAAATCTCATCCGCATACACCCACACCTGCGGATGTTGGCGCAAAATATCAGCAACTGCTGTGAGCACTTCTTTAGATAAGCTTCCCCCCGTGGGGTTATGGGGGGTATTCAAAATCAAGAGCTTGGTCTTTGGCGTGATTTTCGCTGCCAACTCGGCAGGATCAAAGGCAAAGCCACGTGACTCGCGCAAATACAGTGGTATCGGAACAGCACCATTGGCGCGTATCTGAGACTCATAAATCGGAAATCCTGGCACCGGATAGATCACTTCGTCGCCAACACCATAGTCAGTGGTGGACATGATGGCGTAGGCAATGAAAGGTTTGGCGCCACTGCCAACGACGACTTCCTCCGCTGAAATGTCTATACCGCGCATGTCGCCCATATATTTCGCTGCGGCCTCACGCAGTGGTGCGATACCGGCACTTGGCGTATAGCCATGTTTGCCGGTTTTAATCGCCTCAATGCCCGCTTCCTGTACGTGCAGGGGCGCTGGAAAATCAGGTTGGCCGATACAGAACGACACCACCTCTTTGCCCTGTTGTTGCAAGGCAGTGACCTCGGCTAGAACGACGAAGGCATTCTCAGTGCCCAGTGAATCAGCACGTTGTGACAGTTTTAAAGTTGAGATCATACCTCTATTTTAGAGGCAGCCTGAGACAAGCCCAGGCATCACGGGGGCATGCCTAGGCACACCTAGGTCTAGGGTACAGGCTGTCTATAGGGCCTAGTCCCTAGTGAAGCTTGTCGGACTTCAGGTACTGGCTGAGGTGTCGATCCTTAGTCAGCCCGCAACCATATTTGCGAGCGCCCCAGAAAAGCCGCACCGATAAAGCCACGCACTTCCATTTTCTTGCCCCCATCCTTGAGGGTGAGAAAGCTTTTGTATTCCTTGCCATTTTCAGGGTCGAGAATACGACCATCAATATACTTATCCTTGTTTTCCGGATCGG
>JBDKJU010000221.1:0-2533 GCA_039796435.1 Pseudomonadota bacterium
GAGGCGTTTACCTACACCCCCACTGGCGGACTTGCCGCATTGCGTCGTTTTGCCTCAGGGGAGTTCAACAGCCTGTACTACACGCCCAGCATCACCTACTCAGCCCCGGTTGATGCTAGCGGTGTGGCGTACAGCACCAGTTTCACGCAGGCTTATGTGAATGGCTTTAATACCAACTCTGAAAAAATTAATCTAAGCACTTCCTACAAGCTGACTTACTACGCCTATCCGCAAAATCGCTATCTTGCCGATCATGTCATCATCAATCATCCTGACCTTAATAATACCAATGGGGTCAATGCCTATTATTATCTCTACAAGCCCACCAGCACGAACTGTAACCCAGCCGATACCACCAATGACAATTGCTATGTCAAGGTAAGTGTTACCGCATCTTCCGGGGGCAGTCCAGCAATAAATGCGGAAATAGGAGCCGATGAACGGCAAAATTTTGCCAACTGGTTTTCGTTTTACCGTACCCGTAATCTGGCCACGGTGTCTTCGGCATCTTTGGCATTTAGCCGTCTGCCCAGCAACTACCGTATTGCCTGGCAAGCGCTGACCACTTGCACCAGTTTCGGCGGAACATGTAATAACTGGTCCAGCGTCTCTACCGATAATCGTATCAAGCAATTTTCCACCGCACATAAAACCAACTTTTTTACCTGGCTGACCAAGCTACCCGCCAGCGGTAACACACCACTAAGATCTGCAATGACCCGTGCTGGTAACTACTTCACCACCAGTGATATCAACAGCCCGGCTGCCAGTAATCCAGGCGTGGACGGTGATTTGACCGCGGCTGCCTGTCGACAAAACTTCCACATCATGATGACTGATGGCATGTGGAATGGTGACACCATTAGCATCGGTAATACCGACAGCACCGCCACCACCCTGCCTGATGGCACCAGTTATGTCAGCAGCTCGCCTTACAAAGACACCAACAGCAACAGTCTGGCAGATGTGGCATTCAAATATTGGGCCACTGATCTTTTGCCCGGTGTTGGGAACCAGATAAAAAAATACATGCCGGCCTTGACAGGCAACACAAACTCCGATTATTGGAATCCACGCAACGACCCAGCAACATGGCAACACATGGTGAACTTCACCGTGGGTCTGGGTTTGAGTAAAACACTCACCAATCCGGATTGGGCGGGCTCAACATATGCAGGTGATTATCCAAGCATCGCAAGTGGCACTAAGGCCTGGCCAGCTACCAACACGACTGCAGGCCCGGTGTATGATTTATGGCATGCAGCCATTAACAGCCGAGGTGAGTTTTTTGGCGCTGAAAATCCGCGTAATCTGAGCGATGCCTTCGAAAAAATTCTCAACCGCATTTCCTCAGGCCAGGGCAGTGGCACAGGACGCAAGACCAGCAGCGGCCGCATTCGCGGCGATACTTATTCAACCGAAGCAGGGTTTGATTCGGAAAATTGGGACGGTCGCCTGGCAGTCTACTCTGTGAATCAAACCACCGGCAATGAAAGCTTGCTTTGGAAAAAAGAATTAAGCTGGATGCCAGACCCCCTCACCCGCAAGGTATATACCTGGGATATTACCAGCAGCACGGGCGGCGTTAATGTCTACGGCACCGTGCCATTTAAATGGACCAATCTCAGCACAGCAGCGAAAACAAGTATATGGGATCAATATGTCAGCGCAGGTACCGGTTTTAATAATCTTGGGCTTTCAGCCACAGAAGCAAGTGCTCTGGGTGGGGTAAGCTTGGTGGACTATATTCGCGGCAGTCAAACCTATGAAATCAAAAACTATTCTGCCAGTAACCCAAACGCCAAATACCGCAACCGACGCACCATGATGGGAGATATCATCGGTTCAAGCCCTATTTTGTTGGGGGATCAAAACTATGGCCATTTTGGTTTGTCTGATGCTGAAGGAGGTGGCTTATCTTATGCAAACTTTGTAGAAACAACCAAAAAGACCAGAGGCAAAACCGTGGCTGTGGGTGCAAATGATGGCATGATGCATATTTTCAGTGTGGCCACTGGTAATGAACTTTTTGCCTACGTGCCTGGCGCGCTACATTCCAGACTATGGGAACATGCTTACTACAACAAAGGGCATAGTTATTTTGTGGATGGCAAGTTTGAATCAGCCGATGTGTATATTGGCGGTTCGTGGAAAAACTATCTCTTTGGGTCCTTAGGACTAGGAGGCAATACTTTTTTTGCTCTTGATGTGACCAATCCGGACACACTCGGCGCAAACACGGTTAAATGGGAAATTACAGACCCTGATTTTGGTAAAGTGATTGGCCGACCTGTTATCGCCAAACTTAAAAATACGGCCTATCCGAGCGGTAAATGGGTGGCCATATACGGGAATGGCTATGAGAGCGCCACCAATCGCAGCATGCTTATTGTGGTAGACATCGAGACAGGTAAATACGTCAAGCTGCGCACAGATCCAGACTGCACCGTTAACTGCACCAACGAAGTGCGCAACGGCTTGTCACAACCTTTAGTGATCAAAAATAATACAGGCATTAATGCTGTGTACGCGG
>JBDKJU010000222.1:0-3610 GCA_039796435.1 Pseudomonadota bacterium
ATCGGCGCGCCACCAGCATAGAAGAAAAACCTCTGCAACCTAAAAGTCATTACGCGGTGACGGGCTTGTATTTTTATGATGAGCAGGTGTGTGACATTGCCGCGCAGGTGCAACCAAGTGCCCGTGGCGAGCTTGAAATCACCTCTGTCAACGATGCCTATTTGCAGCGCAATCAGCTCAATGTCGAGATCATGGGGCGTGGCTACGCTTGGCTAGACACGGGCACCCACGACAGTTTGCTGGAAGCAGGGCAGTTCATCGCCACACTGGAAAAACGACAGGGCTTGAAGGTGGCGTGCCCAGAGGAAATAGCCTATCGCTCAGGCTGGATCACCGCCGAGGCACTGGAAAAATTGGCAGCGCCCTTGGTGAAAAATGGTTATGGGCAGTACTTACAGCAGTTGTTAAAAGAGACTATTTATTGAGCCGCGGACTATTGGCTGGGTCACATCACCCACCGCACATCAGCGCTGTTGTAATACAAATCAAAATGCGGTGGCGGCACTTCAGTGCAGCCTGCCAAAAATACAAAAACTTCGGCCTCATTGATTTTTACCGTGCACTCCAATCCTCGACCAATAAAGGCGGCGGTGATGAGTTCAGCTTTCAATGGACGGTCTCCGGCCCCGGCGGCCAAGCGAAAACAGTCAGGTCGTATGGCGCAGCGTTTGCCGTCATGGGCTTCAAGTCCTAGGGTGCTGGCGGCGAGCACATTGGCCTCGGATAAAAAATCCGCCACAAAGGCTGTTTGCGGCCGATAAAACAAATCTTGCGCTGCGCCTTGTTCGGCGATTTCGCCTTTGTTCATGACAATGATTTCGTCTGACACAGCAAGTGCTTCTTCACGGTCGTGCGTGACATACACACAGGTGATGCCTAGGCGTTGCTGCAAGGCCCGTATTTCCTCGCGCACATGGCGGCGCAGGCGCGCGTCTAGGTTGGAGAGTGGTTCGTCAAAGAGCAAGACGGCGGGCTCAAGCACCAAGGCGCGGGCAATGGCGACGCGCTGCTGTTGCCCACCCGAGAGCTCGGCGGGCAGACGTTGCTCATAACCGTCAAGGCCGATGAGTTTAAGTATTTCATTGACCTTGCTTGTGACTGCCTCGCCTTTTTTGCCTTGTACGGTCAGGCCATAGCCCACATTCTGCATTACGGTCATGTGGGGAAAAAGGGCATAGCTTTGAAACACCAAGCTGACATTGCGCTCTGCCGCAGACTGTCGACTCACCTCTTGCTCGCCCAAAAATATGCGGCCGCTGCTCGGCAGCTCAAGTCCGGCAATCATGCGCAAGGTGGTGGTCTTGCCACAACCGGATGGTCCCAGCAAAGTAAGTAGCTGCCCCGCTTTGATGGTGAAGCTGATGTCTTTAACCGCGGCCTCACCAGTGCCGTAGTCTTTGGTGATGTGTTCGAATCTTAAGCTCTCTGCCATATACCTTGCCTATTGTCTAAGCCATTATTTAGCCTGTGAGGGCCAGTTGCCGACGTCCCAATTCACGTGTGCCGACGAGTTTTTGAATGCCCCAAATGACGGTGATCATGAGCAAGATGAGTACAGCGCAGTAGGCGATGGAAACGCCATAGTCACCATTGACCACACGTCCGATGATGTAGGTGGTGGCGACCTCGGTTTCGCCTGAGACCAGGAAAATAATGGCTGACACCGTGGTCATGGAGCGCACAAACCCATACACCAAGGCGCCGACCACTGCAGACTTCAATAGGGGGAGCAATACCAGCCTGAAGGTGGTGGCACCACTGGCCCCGAGGGTGCTAGAGGCCTCATCGAGTGATTTGTCGAGTTGCGCAAATGCCGCAATACCGCCGCGCACGCCTACTGGCAAGTTACGGAAAATAAAGCACAGCACGATGATGACGCCGGTGCCGGTGAGCTCTATGGGCGGGACGTTGAAGGCGAAGATATACGCGACGCCAATCACGGTGCCCGGGATGGCAAAAGACAGCAGGGTGAGGAATTCAAAGGCGCGCTGTCCCAGGAACTGAGTGCGCGCGATCAAATAGGCCGCCAGCAAACCGATGATGGCAGACAAGGGCGCGGCGGCGAGCGAGAACTGCAGGGTGTTCCACAGAGAATTCCAAGCCGCACCCGTAAACAGCAGGCCATGCTGGTTGATGGTGAAATCGAAGGCCTTGATGAAATGATCAAAGGTCAAGGTGTGGTCACGCCCCCATACCTTGGTGAAGCCGCCGAGCAGACACATGCCGTAGATAATGACGGTGAGCGTGAGCCAGGGGATGGCGGTGGCAATGGCCAAACGCTTGACTCTTCGGGGCAGGGGGCTGGGCAGGCCGCTGTCGCCTTTGCCGGTGATGGTCACAAAGCTTTTGCGGTGCGACAGACTCTGTTGTAAAAAGAAAGCCAGCAAGGCAAACGCCAGCAAGATCAGCGAATACACGGCGGCTTTGCCTTGGTCAAGCTGTGCCCCCACGATAGCGAAATAGACCTCGGTGGAGAGCACACTGAAATTGCCACCCAAGACCACGGGGTTGCCGAAGTCAGCGATGCTTTCGATAAAGCCCACCAAAAAGGCATTGCCCAAGCCGGGGATCATGAGTGGCAGGGTCACGGTCTTGAAGCCTTGCCAAGGGCTCGCGTGCAAGGATTGTGCGGCTTCTTCCAGGCTGTTTGACACGCCTTCAACGACGCCTATCAACACCAAAAACGCCACTGGCGTGAAGGCAAATAACTGCGCCAAGAGCACCCCGGGCATGCCGTAAATCCAGCGTGTTTGCGGGATGCCAAAGGCCCACTCCAAAAACTGATTGACCACTCCGGAGCGACCAAACAGCATGATAAGACCCAGTCCGATGACAAAGGGTGGGGTGATGATGGGCAATACCGAGAGGACGCGCAGGCTTTGTTTAATGCGACGATAGCCCGGCAGGCGGGTGACTATCAATGCCAGCATGAGCCCCAGAAAGGTGGTGCCCAGGCCACACCATAAGGCGAGGTAGAGCGTGTTCCAGGCCACCCCGCAACCAGAGCCACCCCAGAGGCAGGCGAGGTTTAGGTGCCAAAGTTTGGCCTGTGCAAAGCGTTGCCAGAAAGCGGTGAAGGAGAGCGCGCCTTGTGGGTCTACCACACCGGCCCACAGCACGCGCAAAAGCGGAAAAAAGACAAACAAGAGCACCAATATGGTGATGCCCACCAGGCTGGTGGCCACGAAGCGGTCGCCACGAAAATAGCCCAAGCGTGCAATACCTTCGGCAGTAAGCAATACCGCACCGGCCAAGAAGCATAAGGCACCGGCGCCCATGCCGGGTTGCCCAGTGTGTAGGACGAAGCCTTGTGCCAGGGCATAAACAAAGCCCAGCACCCCAGCGGTGATCACAATTTTGGTGTGGCGCCAATAAAGCAAAAGCAAAGGCAGAGCACACAGCGGCAATAGCCATAGGCGTTTGTGCAGGAGCATTTGCAGCAGGGCTGGGCTTTGCTGCTCGCTCAGCCAATGCTTTAGCCAGGTGAGGCCAAAGAAGCTGTCTTGCAGGGCATACCAAGGCAAGAGGCACAGACCCATTGCCCACAATAGAAGGGTAGCGCGTACAAGCATTAACGTGCTTGCGAATTGACTTCTTTTTCCCAGCGCTC
>JBDKJU010000223.1:0-2627 GCA_039796435.1 Pseudomonadota bacterium
CGGTGCTGGACATGCCAGCCAGCTATTATCTAGAAACCATTGAAAGAGTGTTTCAAGATTTTCATTTGCCGCTAGGCAAAATGCAGGTGCGTGGCGAGTTGATCAAACCAGAGTCAATCAATGATGTTGCCCTGTTCACTATTGAGGGCGAGTTGGATGACATCTCCTGCCCCCGACAAACAGAAGCCGCGCACACCTTGTGCAGCAAGATCCCACAAAACATGCGTCAGCATCTGCTGCAAGAAGGTGTGGGTCATTACGGCATCTTCAGTGGCAATAAATTCCGTACCCTGATTTACCCGCAAATCAAAGCGTTTTTTGACCAACACTGATAAAAAAAAACCCAGACCAGGCTGGGTTTTTTTTTACCTAAAACTAAATTACTGCTTGGGCTTGTCCGACTTGGCGTCTTTGCTGTCAGCAGGCTTGTCTGCTGCGGCAGGCTTGGCTTTGGCCTTATCAGCATCAGCTTTCTTCTTGGCTTCTGCGTCAGCTTTGGCCTTGGCCTTAGCTTCTTTTTCAGCTTTGGCTTTAGCAGCTTTTTCGTCTTTAGCCTTTTGTTTGGCTTCAGCTTCTTCTTTCTTTTTGGCAGCTTTGGCTTCTTTGTCAGCCTTGGCCTTGTCTTCCTTGCTCATCGGTTTATCAGACTTGCCATCTTTTGCGGCTGGCGCAGCAGATTTGGATGCATCAGCAGCCTTAGGGGCCTCTTTACTTGCGGTGGCTGCAGGTGCTGCCGCCTTACCAGCATCAGCTTTGGGGGCTTCTTTAGCACCTGCGGCAGCTGCGGGCGCTGCGACTTTGCCTGCATCAGCCTTAGGAGCCTCTTTAGGGGCTTCCTTGCTTGGGCTGGCCACTTTGGTGGCGCCACTGACTGCGATTTCTGATTTGTTCATGTCAAAAATCTTGTCACCTACGCCATCCACTTTTTTGATGTCCTCGGCGGACTTAAAGGGGCCGTTTTTGGCACGGTAGTCAACAATGGCTTTGGCACGAACCGGGCCTATGTCCTTTAATGACTCGAGCTCAGCTTGAGTGGCGGTGTTAATGTTGACTGCTGCGAATGCGGCCGTGGATATCATGGAAACCAGCAAACCAGCAAATAAAGCAACTAACTTCTTCATACTTTCTCCTGAATTGACTGGCTAAAAAAATGCATGGCCAGTGTGCATGCGTTATCAAAAACGGCACTATTTTAACTGCGTTGACAGCATTTTCACTACTCTGGCATGTACTGCAGTCAATAATTCATAGGCGATGGTGTCCGCGGCCGCAGCCACTTCATCCACGGGCATGTTCGGCCCCCACAATTCCACCCAATCACCGAAACCTGCTTGCGCGCAATCGGTGACATCAATACATAACTTATCCATTGACACTCGGCCAACAAGAGGCAAACGCCTTCCATGCAGGACGACATGAGCGCGGTTTCCCGCACTGCGTGGATAACCATCAGCATAGCCACAGGCGACTATGGCCAGTCTCGATTTTCTGGTGACGGTATAGGTTCCACCATAGCCCATCTCCTGCCCTGCCTCTAGCTCTTGCAAGCCAATAATTTTTGCCTCAAGCGTCATGGCTGCGCGCAAATCAAGCTGCTTGGCGGCTTTTTCCACTATAGGTGAACTGCCATACAGCATTATTCCCGGTCGCCCTATGTCTGTCTTCAAGCCACGATAAAGAGCCGCTGAGTTACACAGACTCATGGGCAAACGCCAAAGCCTGCTAAGCGCTTGCATGCTTTGATAAACAGGCAGAACGGCCATGTTCTCATCAGCTCGAGCAAAATGACTCATTAAGGTAAGCGATAGACATCGTGTTTGCAGGCGGTGCAGCAGCTCGCCTGCCTCTGCCATGCTAAAGCCCAAACGATTCATACCAGTATTGATTTTCAAAAAAACCGCTAAAGGCCTATTCAGCAATGACAACTGCGAGCGATGATGCAACACCACACTCAAATCATATTGCTCACAAGTCCGCACATCTTCGGCATCATAAACTCCCTCCAATAACAATATGGGTTTAGTCCACGCCAACTGTCTGGCTTTAACTGCTTGCTCAATTTCTATCATTGCCAAACCATCAGCCTGTGCGAAGGCAGGCAGCACATTGTCTAAGCCATGTCCATAGGCATCGGCCTTACAGACTGCATACAGCTGGGCTTGACCACCCAAGCTTTTGGCGATGGCCAAATTATGTGCCACAGCGGACTGGTTAATAATACAGCGGATAGGACGGGGCATAGACAAAACGTGACACAATAGCGCACATTCTAAAACCTTTAATTCACCAGAGACGGACCCGACCATGCAAAGAAGTTTTTACGTCATTATGGCGGCACAGTTTTTTTCCTCACTGGCGGACAACGCCTTACTGATTGCTGCCATTGCGCTACTCAGGCAG
Source organism: Pseudomonadota bacterium (assembly GCA_039796435.1). Taxonomy (GTDB): domain Bacteria; phylum Pseudomonadota; class Gammaproteobacteria; order Burkholderiales; family Casimicrobiaceae; genus JBDKJU01. Next base: position 2,401 of record JBDKJU010000223.1, read on the forward strand.
TTGCATGAGCCCGCTTGGATGACGCCGCTACTCAAGTCAAGCTTTGTGCTCTCCTATGTGGTTCTGGCGTGTTATGTCGGTGCTTTTGCCGACTCTCTGCCGAAAGGTAAGGTCATGCTGATCACCAATGCCATCAAAATTGCCGGCTGTGCTTTGATGTTTCTAAATGTCCATCCACTCTTGGCCTATGCAGTGGTGGGCTTAGGCGCAGCAGCCTATTCACCGGC
>JBDKJU010000224.1:0-3369 GCA_039796435.1 Pseudomonadota bacterium
AAATCTTCTTCAATCTCAAGGTCAAAACGATAGGAAGGTGGTGTGACAATGAATTGTTGGCTCGCCTCATCATAGCGATGCGACAGGCCAAGGCGTGTGAAGATGCTGGCCATTTCATCAGCGGCAATGTCCACCCCGATCACTTTTTGGGCACGTGCCACACGCATGCCCACGGCCTTGCGCTCGGGCAACTTAGCCACCACATCAGTCACCGGTGACACCAAGGTGTCTGAGGTGCCACAAATATCAATGACCAAGCGCGTGATGTACTCAATATCTTCCACAGTGTGCTCGAAATCTACCCCGCGCTCGAAACGGTGCGCCGCATCGGTGCTGAAGTTCAAAGCCCGCGCACGTCCTTGTATCGCGCTTGGCCACCAAAATGCGGCTTCAATGTAGATGGCATCGGTCTGGTCTGACACGGCACTGTGGTCGCCGCCCATGATGCCAGCCAAGGCTTCTGGCCCTTGCGCGTCTGCCACGACCCCAAAACGCGGACTCAAGGCAATGGTGTTGCCATTCAGCAGCTTTAAGGTTTCTCCCTCTTTGGCCCAACGCACCTCGATGCCGCCCTTGATTTTGGCGTAATCAAAAATATGGCTGGGGCGCCCCAGCTCCAGCATGACGTAATTCGAAATATCCACTAACGCAGAAATACTGCGCTGGCCGCTGCGGGCAAGACGTGTCACCATCCACGCGGGGGTCTGTGCAGCCAAATTCAGCCCACGCACCACCCGCCCGGAAAACCGCCCACATAAGTCAGAGGCGGTAATACTGACCGGTACCTGCACCTGGTCATTTACCGCCACTGGCGTGTAGTTTTCGCGCTTGAGCGAGGCTCCGGTAATGGCCCTCACCTCGCGGGCCACCCCATACACCGACAGGCAATCTGCCTTGTTCGGCGTCAGCTTGATGGTGATGAGTGTGTCTTGAAGATCAAGCACCTGATTGATGTTCTGCCCAATCACTGTGTCCACGGGCAAGCTCATGAGGCCTGCATGATCTTCCGACAGTTTGAGCTCACGCGCCGAGCAAAGCATGCCTTGGCTCTCAACCCCACGCAACTTGCCGAGCTTGATTTTGAATGGCTCGCCACCAGCCTCTGCTGGGGGCAACACTGCGCCCACGGTGGCGCAAGGCACTATCATGCCGGCCGCCACGTTGGGAGCGCCACACACGATGTTTAATGGCGCTGCACCACCCACATCTACCTGACACACTTTCAGGCGGTCGGCATTCGGATGCTGCTCTGTAGAGATCACCCGCGCGGCCACCACACCGCTGATGGGAGGGGTTACCGGACGTGCTTCTTCCACCTCCAAACCAGCCATGGTCAAGGCATGACACAAAGCGTCACTAGAGAGCTCGGGGTTGATATATGAGCGCAGCCATGATTCAGAAAATTGCATTCGTAAACCCCGTGATCAATGTTGGAATTGTGAGAGAAAGCGCAGATCGCCTTCGTAAAAGAGCCGCAAATCGCCAATGCCATAACGCAACATGGTCAAGCGCTCTATGCCGCTGCCAAAGGCGAAGCCCGTGGTTTTTTCCGGATCCAGCCCATAGTTGCGCACCACATTAGGATGCACCTGTCCACTGCCTGCCACCTCCAGCCACTTGCCTGCCAGTGGCCCGGTAGTAAAGCGTATGTCTATTTCGGCAGAGGGCTCGGTGAAGGGAAAATACGAAGGTCGGAAACGCGCGTCCACGGCATCAGTCTCAAAAAATGCACGTATAAAACCAAGGAATACCCCCTTTAGGTCGGCAAAACTGATGTTTTCGTCCATCCACAGGCCCTCAAACTGATGAAACATAGGTGAATGGGTGGCATCAGAGTCAACTCGGTAAGTGCGCCCAGGGGCAATCACCTTGATGGGTGGCTTGTGCATGCGGGCATAACGCACTTGCATGGGAGAGGTGTGGGTGCGCAGGCACAGAGGTTTGCCCTCTGCGTCGTTCATGTCCACGTAAAACGTGTCCTGCATGCTGCGTGCCGGATGATTTTCAGGATTATTGAGGGCAGTGAAATTCATCCAGTCGGTTTCAATCTCGGGCCCATCAGCCACATCAAAACCAATGGAGTGGAATATCTCTTCAATACGTTGCCAACTTTTAATCACCGGGTGGGTGCCCACGCTGTCTAAACCCCGGCCAGGCAGGCTGATGTCCAAAGCCTCGGCCGATAAACGCGCCAGCATGGCTATATCGGCAATGTGCTGACGTTGTGCCGTGAGCGCTGCTTCGACCGCCTGTTTGGCCTCATTAATCACCGCCCCACGGGCTCTTTTTTCTTCAACGGGTAAGGCACCCAATTCTTTTAAAAGGGCGGTGATGCTGCCCTGCTTGCCCAAGTACTGAGCTTTGAGATTTTCGAGTTGCACCGGGTCGAGACAAGCTTTCAAACTTGTCTGTGCCTCTTGCACCAGGGTCGTTAAATGAGCATCCATAATAAGATCAAAAAAAATGCAAAAAAGGCGTTTCTATCAATTGAAACTAGCAGAAAAATCAGGCACCGAGAGTAAATTCTCGCAGGCATGCGCGGTTTTATGTTGATCCGATAGTGAAAAAATGTCTGCAATGAGATACATCACTGAGTTTTCGATTGATAGAAAAGTCTGAAATAAAAACGGGGCCAGCGGCCCCGTTTATCTTACTGAATGGCGCTTAAGCAAGGGCCTGCTTGGCGCGCTCGGCAACCAGCTTAAAGCTATCAAAGTCGCGGATAGCCATGTCAGACAGCACTTTGCGGTCAATCTGGATATCAGCTTTTTTGAGGCCGTTGATCAGCTTGCTATAAGTGAGGTCGAGCATGCGCGCACCGGCGTTGATACGCGCAATCCACAGCGAGCGGAAATCACGCTTCTTGTTGCGACGATCGCGATAGGCATATTGACCAGCACGCATCACCGCCTGCTTGGCAATGCGGAAAACATTACCGCGACGACCACGGTAACCTTTAGCGGCTTCAATCACTTTTTTGTGACGGGCACGGGCAGTCACACCACGTTTAACGCGAGGCATAGTTTTCTCCTTTAAACGTAGGGAAGCATGGCGCGAACCGATGCAATGTTGGTGGGATGAATCTCAGCGGTGCCGCGAAGCTGACGCTTGGATTTAGTGGTTTTCTTGGTCAAGATATGACGCTTGAAAGCTTGGGCACGCTTGATGCTGCCTGAGCCACGGGCTTTGAATCGCTTCGCGGCTCCGCTTTTGGTTTTCATTTTTGGCATGATTGCTTACTAAATAAAAAATATTGAAATTGTTGCCACAGGCGAGATCAACAAAACTGAAGATCCACTTAGGGAGCCTGGACAGACTAGTTTTCTACTGCTTTGTACTGCTTTGTACTGCTTTGTACTGCTTTGTACT
>JBDKJU010000225.1:0-2608 GCA_039796435.1 Pseudomonadota bacterium
CTGCCTTTGGCACTAGAAACACAAGCGCGTTTGTGGACAGCCCTCACTGGCTTTGCTACCTTACTCGCCTTGTTCGCATTCATGCGCAGGCAGGTCGATTTTGAGCTTGCGATTTGCAGCACGGTCATACTCGCCTCCATGCTGTGGTTTTATGCCATGGGCCACATCAACACGCTCGACATGGGTCTTAGCAACTTTTTGACCCTCGCTCTGCTTTGCTTTTTGTCAGCATTCCGCCAGGGCATTGACCCGAGTGAACAAAAAAAATGTGTATGCCTCATGTGGGGCAACATGGCTTTGGCCTTTCTTTCTAAAGGTCTGGTAGGGATTTTGATTCCCGCTGCCAGTCTTTTTTTATACTGTGTGTGTGAGCGTGAATGGAAGTTTTTGCGACAGCTGCACTGGGGCAAAGGTTTGCTGATTCTGCTCAGTATTTGTCTGCCATGGATGTTGCTCGCCCATCAGCGCAATCCTGAGTTTTTTGATTTTTTTATTGTCCACGAACACTTCACTCGTTTTCTTGATCGCAGCCACAAACGTGAAGGTGCCTGGTATTATTTTGTTCCCATATTGTTGGCAGGCTTGGTACCTTGGACCTTGTATGCCTTCGCCGCAGCGCGTACCCAAACACGGGTGTTTAATAGTCAGCTAAACCTCAAATTATTTTTGCTGTTGTGGGGTGGATTCATTTTTTTCTTTTTCTCTATTTCCAAATCCAAACTCCCGAGCTACATCTTGCCCATGTTTCCCGCGCTGGCCATTTTGCTGGCACTTGGTATCAAAGACCTAGCGCAAGCTCATTGGCGCTTGGGCTTGTTACTGCCTTTTTGTTTTTCTTTGATATTGCTTTTCTATCCCTCATACCTGCCAGTTTTGGCCACCGAGTTCTATCCTATAGAAATACTGCAGGCATTAAGCTCTGGCCTCCTCATTGCCGGTGCGTTTCTATTATTGGTCACACTCATTGCCTACCTTTGCCCTATTCGCTGGCAAGCCGTCGTGGCTTTGGCTTTGGGGTTTATGCTCACCATGCATCTTGTATTTCATCAATATGAAAAACTTCACCCGCAATTTTCTGGCTACGAAGCGAGCGTAAAAATACGTGCTGAAATGGGGGATAAATTGCACACGGCCCCTTTGTACAGTTTGCTCAATTACGATCAAACCTTGGCACCCTATTTGGGCAGAACACTGACCTTGGTGGAATACGTCGATGAGTTTGCTCTGGGCCAAAAAGCCGCACCTGAAAAACACATTGCCCGCATGGAGGGTTTTTTTGCCCCTTGGCTAGAGCCCCAACAACAGTTTGCTGTTGCCGATGCACGTGCCATCAAGTTGCTGAACACGCAACAGGTGCCCTACACCTTGGTATTTAAAAATCAACGCTACAGTTTTATTAAAAGACTCAATCAATGATGCAAGCCTATCTTCTGGCCATTAGCGGGGTGCTGCTTAATTGCTTTGCACAGTTATTTTTAAAAGCAGGGACCAATCAGGCAGGGGTCATATCTGCTCATTGGGACAGTGCCTACAAAGTGTTGAGCACGCCAATCTTTTATGCTGGTTTTGCTTGCTACGGACTCAGTCTCATCGTTTGGATCATGGCGCTGAGTAAGTTGCCAGTCAGTGTCGCCTACCCCTTGCTGTCCATCGCCTATGTATTGAACATGGTGCTGGCGTATTACTTATTTCAGGAGCCCATTACGCTACTCAAAGTCATCGGCACTGCGCTCATCTTACTGGGCGTCGTGCTCATCAGCCAGTCATGAATACACCTCCTCATTTTTTGCCTTTTGCCAAACCAAAATTTAGTGATGCAGCGATAGAGGCTGTCTCGGCAGTCTTGCGTTCAGCTTGGGTCACCACGGGCCCGAAGCTTGCAGAGTTTGAGCACGCTCTAAGCCAATATTTTGGACGCCCGACATTGTGTTTTGCCAATGGCACATGCACCATGGAAGTGGCTTTGCAGTTGGCCGGTATCGGCCCTGGTGATGAAGTGATCACCACCCCAATCACTTGGGTAGCCACTGCCAATGTGATAGAACAAGCTGGTGCGCGTGCGGTGTTTGCGGACATCAACAGCAATACCCGTAATCTGAATCCTGACGCGGTCGCCGCTTGTATTGGCCCCAAAACCAAGGCCATCATGCCAGTGCATCTTGCGGGAGTACCCAGTGACCTGGACGCCATTTATGCGTTAGCCCAAAGACACCACTTGACGGTGATAGAAGATGCCGCGCAGGCCATTCATAGCCGTGCACAGGGTCGGCTAGTGGGTAGCTTTGGTGGTTATGCTTCTTTTTCGTTTCAAGCCAATAAAAATCTCACCACGGCCGAGGGGGGATGTCTGGTTTTGCCTGACGACAGCCAAATCGAACGCGCCAAACGCCTGCGTTTGCAGGGAGTGGAGCGCCGAGGGGTGGACGAGATTATCTTGCAGGAGTTGGGTGGAAAATTCAATATGACTGACATAGCTGCGGTACTGGGACTAGACCAATTACAACAGCTAGACACCATCACCGAACACCGCCGCAATTTGGCAACACATTATCAACTCTGCCTGACTCAGACAAATGCAGCCAAGTATGCCGACCTCCCTGTGTGGGAC
>JBDKJU010000226.1:0-3960 GCA_039796435.1 Pseudomonadota bacterium
TCAGTTTCCCGCGTTTGTGAACTTGCAGCAGTACTACGCCGAGGCTTATTTATTGGCACGGGTGCAGGCCTTGCCCAATATCGAGTTGCGCTGGCACAACAGCGTGACCGCAGTGACGCAAACCAAGGAGCAGGTAAGGCTGACGGTCAATACCCCAGAGGGGGGCTATCAGCTCAATGTCGATTATGTATTGGCTTGTGATGGCAGTCGGTCTACGGTACGCAAGGCCATGGGACTTGCGAGCGAGGGACGGGTGTTTCAGGACCGCTTTCTGATTGCCGATGTGGTGCTTGATCCTGAGGCGGCCAAACACTTCCCCTCCGAGCGCTGGTTTTGGTTTGATCCTGAATTTCATCGTGATCAAAGTGTGCTTTTACATCGTCAACCTGATGGGGTGTGGCGTATTGATTTTCAGTTGGGCTGGGACGCCGATCCCGAGCTTGAAAAACAGGAAACACGTATTCGTCCGCGTGTCGATGCGATGATGCGGGCCGCCTTGGGCCACACCATTGCGTTTACTTTGCAGTGGGCCAGCGTCTATACTTTTGCTTGCATGCGCATGGACAAATTCATGCATGGGCGGGTGCTGTTTGCGGGTGATGCTGCACATGGTGTGTCTCCTTTTGGCGCGCGTGGTGCCAACTCTGGTGTGCAGGACGCTGACAACCTGGGCTGGAAACTCGACGCCGTGCTCAAAGGCAAGGCAGATGTGCGTTTGCTGCGCAGCTATGGTGAAGAACGAGAGTTTGCTGCTGATGTCAATATCGGACACTCCAGCCGCGCCACAGATTTTCTGACCCCGAAAAACGCCATGTCGCAGGTCTTTCGCAATGCCTGTTTGAGCTTGGCGCGTCAGCATGACTTTGCTCGCAAACTGATCAATACCGGGCGACTCTCCACCGCCACGGTCATGCCGCATGCCAGCCTGAATACCCCTGACGAAGACCACTGGCAGTGCCCACAGCAGCTGGGCATGCCAGCGTTAGACGCGCCCTGGAAAGACACTTGGCTATTGAGACATCTTCATTCATGCAATGAGTTCACGGTGTTGGTGTACGATGAAAAACACGACACCCAGGGTTTGTTTAAATCGCGCTACGATGCCTCGGCTGGCGCAACTTATTTGTTTCGTCCAGATCAGCATTTATGCGCACGCTGGCGAACCTACGATGCAAGCAAAATTGAAGCAGCCATACACAGGGCACTCGCACGATGACTTTCACTTCGCAAGCCAATTTTGAACAAGGCGATGTTTTTTATGCTGAGCTCATCAAGTCTCATGCAGACTTGAGTGTGGATGAATCACAGGCCTTTAATGCCCGTCTTATCTTGCTTATGGCAAATCAAATTGGTTCACAAGCAACTCTTTTAGAGTGTCTGCGAGCCGCTCAAAAAGATAAACTGTGCTGATGAATTATCAATCTGGTTTTGGTAACTACTTTGCTAGTGAAGCGCTTCCCGGCGTGCTTCCGCAGGGGCGCAACAGCCCGCAGCAGGTGGCGCATGGACTTTATGCCGAGTTGATTTCCGCAAGTGCATTCACCGCGCCACGCAAGGAAAATTTGCGCACCTGGGTGTATCGTCGCTTGCCCTCGGTGCGTTGTTTGTCCAGTGGCGAATGGTCGGCGCTGCCACATGCCACACTCAAAACCGGTTTGAGTGGCGGCGTGAGCACACCCCCCTTAGCCATGCGTTGGGCACCCATGCCGCTGCCCACTGTGCAACATGATTTCATTGATGGTCTAGTGAGCATGGTGGTCAATGGCGATGCCGAAATGCAGGTGGGCATGGCAGCGCATGTATACACCGCCAATGTGGCGATGGAGCGGGTGTTTGTCAACACTGATGGCGAAATGCTTTTCGTGCCCGAGCAAGGCGCTATCAGTATTAAAACAGAGCTGGGGGTGCTAAATGTGGGCCCCGGACAAATTGCCGTGGTGCCGCGTGGCATGGCCATGCAGATAAGACATCAAGGGGTTGTGCGCGGCTATGTTTGCGAAAACTACGGGGCAGCATTTCGTCTGCCAGAGCTCGGTCCGATAGGTTCAAACGGCTTGGCTAATGCACGGGATTTTTTAAGTCCGGTGGCGGCCTTTGATGCCGAAGATACACCCACTACCTTGATTAAAAAGCAAGGTGGTCAACTCTGGCAAGCCCGCACGCAAGTCAGTCCATTTAATGTGGTGGCGTGGCATGGAAATCTCACGCCTTACCAATACGACTGTGCCCACTTCAACACCATCGGGACAGTGAGTTTTGATCATCCAGACCCGTCCATCTTCACAGTGCTGACATCACCCTCTGACACGCCGGGCACCGCCAATGTCGATTTTGTGATCTTCCCACCACGCTGGATGGTGGCCGAAGACACCTTTAGGCCACCTTGGTTTCACCGCAATATCATGAGTGAATTCATGGGGCTTATCCATGGTCAATATGATGCCAAGCCAGATGGCTTTAAGCCCGGTGGCATGAGTCTGCACAATCAACATGTCCCGCATGGGCCAGATGCGCAAGCCTATGACAAGGCGACCACGGCAGCCTTGGCGCCACATAAAATTGACCATACTCTGGCCTTTATGTTTGAAAGTCGTTGGCGTTTTCGTGTCACTGAATTCGCCATCAACACTGAAGGTCGTGACCGCCGCTACAGCGAGTGCTGGACCGGTTTACCAAATAACTTTAAAGGAAGTAAATGAACAAGATTTACCCCTCCGCTGAGGCCGCATTACAGGGTGTGGTGCATGACGGACAATTGCTGGCAGTGGGCGGCTTCGGGCTGTGTGGCATTCCTGAGGCCTTGATAGAGGCACTGAAGGCCAGTGGCAAAAAAGACTTGACGGTGATTTCAAATAATGCCGGGGTGGATGGTTTCGGTCTGGGTAAATTGCTGGCCACGCGTCAGATCAAAAAAATGATTTCCAGCTACGTCGGCGAAAACAAGGAATTTGAACGACAGTATCTGGCAGGGGAGCTTGAGCTTGAGTTCACCCCGCAAGGCACTTTGGCAGAAAAGCTGCGCTGTGGTGGTGCCGGTATCCCTGCATTTTTCACCAAGACTGGAGTCGGCACCATTGTTGCCAATGGCAAAGAAGTACGTGAGTTCGATGGTCAACAATACGTCATGGAGCGAGCCTTGGTGCCCGATGTGTCCTTGGTCAAGGCTTATATGGCGGACACCTCTGGCAATCTGGTGTTTCGTAAAACGGCGCGTAATTTCAATCCCAATGTGGCACAGGCCGGCAAAATCACCATTGTTGAAGTTGAAAAAGTGGTGGCACTGGGTGCGCTGGACCCTGACCATATTCACCTCCCGGGAATATTTGTACACCGTATCGTGGTGAATGCCGCCCCCGAAAAACGCATCGAACAACGAACCATTACTGTGAAAGCCTAATATGCCCTGGACTCGCGATCAAATGGCTGCGCGTGCAGCGCAAGAACTCAAGGACGGTTACTACGTCAACTTAGGCATTGGTCTGCCCACGCTGGTGGCCAACCATGTGCCTGCCGGCATGGAAGTGTGGCTGCAATCTGAAAATGGGCTTTTGGGCATAGGGCCCTTTCCCACTGAGGAACAGGTAGACCCCGACATGATCAATGCGGGCAAGCAGACCGTCACGACATTGCCCGGCTCGTCTATTTTTTCCTCTGCTGATAGCTTTGGCATGATACGTGGCGGCAAGATTAATCTCGCTATTTTGGGTGCCATGCAAGTGAGTGAAAAAGGTGACTTGGCCAACTGGATGATTCCAGGCAAGATGATCAAGGGCATGGGCGGGGCCATGGATCTGGTGGCTGGCGTGGGGCGGGTGGTGGTGCTGATGGAGCACATTGCGCGGAAGAAAGACGGCAGTGAAGATTTAAAAATATTGCCTGCCTGCAGCCTGCCTTTGACCGGTGTGGGTGTGGTGAATCTCATCATCACAGACCTGGCGGTGATGGAAGTGACGGCTGCTG
>JBDKJU010000227.1:0-4307 GCA_039796435.1 Pseudomonadota bacterium
ATGATCGCGCTTGCCAAGACCATTGAGGCTCTGGCCCCTCCCTTAGAGGCCGGTGACTTGGTGACCTATCGCATACATGCCGAAAACACCGGCAGCACGGCGGCGTATCAATTGCGTGTGGTGGACACCATTCCAGCAGCCTTGTTTGACATCAGTGGTGTGCAACTGACGCTTAATAATCTTTCCGGGGCCTCCAGCCTGCCCACTGCCAGTGTTGCCGCCCCCGGGTTAGTCACCGATACCTTCACTTTACAGCCTGGTGATTCTCTTGACCTGCGCTTCACCGCCAGACTCAGCGACACGGTGGTGCCCAATCAAAGTGTGCAAAATGCGGTGGCCGCCAGCTATCTGAGCGGAACCAGTGCCGACGCGCGCAACCACTCTGACCCTGGTTCCAACCAGAACGACGCACAGTTGAACAACTACAACACCAGTGCCGTTGCCCCTGCCATCGTGGTGTCAGACCCCTTACTCATCGACAAACAGTTCACCCCGGTGCCGAGCCGCAACACCTACACCATTGGCGAGCAGTTTAAATACCGCTTGAGCTTGCGCATCATAGAGGGCACGGTCGATAATGTGGTGGTCACCGACACCTTGCCTGCCGGTCTCAGATACATCGGGCCCAGCGTCATCGCCGCAGGCAATGGCAGCATGAGTATTGCCTCCAGTGCGGAACCCGTGGTCGCCGGGCAGGTGCTGACCTACACGCTTGGCAAGGTGGTGAACCCAGCCAACCTCCCCGCGGTGGCGGATGATTTCATCACCATCGACATACCGGTGCAAGTGGACAACCTGCCTGGCAACCAAGCCAGTGTCTCGCTGGGCAATCAGGTGAGCTTGGCTTATGACACAGCCACTGGCAGAACCACACGTCAGTTTGATGCTGACCCGGCCACTTCGGGGGTACAGCCGCTTAATCTCACTTTGACAGAGCCCGTGTTGAGTTTGGTGAAAAGCGCCAACCCCAGTGTGGTGAGTTTGGGAGATGAGCTCACTTACACCTTGACCGTGTCACACACCGGCGCCAGCACGGCGGATGCCTTTGACCTTGGCATTGTGGACGTCTTGCCTGTGGGCTTGACTTATGTGGCTGGCAGCGCCAGCCCTCTGGCGCCCGCGCAATCGGGACAGACGCTGAGCTGGAGTGTGCCTTCGCTCCTGCGCAGTGCGGCACCCTTGACCTACACCTTCCGCGTCAAAGTGGCCGCCAATGCAGCAATCGGTACGCCGATCAACAACAGTGCGCAACTGCAGTGGGCGTCTTTAACCGGGGCCAGCGGTGCCACCACTTCCGGGCGCAATGGCACCCAAGGGGTGTTGGGTGGCGGAGCCTTGAACGACTACCAAACCGTCGGCAGTGCCCCCATCACCCCACAGGACATTCGCTCTTTGTTTCCCAACAAAACCGTGCTCATTGCGGTTGATGCCGATAACAGTGGCCACCTCACCTCTGGCGACACGCTGGAGTACCACGTCGTGCTCAGGAATGGCAACACGGCACTGAGCAATGTGGTGTTCACTGACCCCATTCCAGACAATACCACCTATGTGTCCGGCTCACTCGTCAGCACCCAAGGCACGCTAAACACAAGCAATGCTCTCTCGCCTCTGAGTCCTTCGCTCAGCGTGGCCGTCGGCAGCATGAGCGCCAATCAGGTGGTGACCATCACCTTCAGGGTCAAGGTCAATGCCTTTACCGCTGCCGGCGTGGTCATCCGCAATCAAGGCTCGGTGGACTCTGACCAAACCGTGCCCACCCCTACGGACAGCAATGACAATGCCGGTGATGGCTATCAGCCGACCGACATCATCGTGTCGGGGACGGTGGCTGGGCAGGCGAGCCTGTATGCCAGCAAAACCGTGAGCATGAGCAATGATCTGGTCGCACCCCTTGGCAGTTTGAACGTTGGCGACGAAGTCACCTATCAGATCATCATCAGCAACACCGGCACCGCCACCGCCAATCAGGTGCAGTTCAGTGACACGGTGCCGGCAGGGGTCACCATCACCTCGGTATCAGCCAACGCCACGTACTTGGGCAATGTGGTGAGCGCCAATCTTGGCAACCTCAACCCAGGCGCATCAGTGGCCCTGAGCATAGTGGGCAGGGCCAATACCCTAGGCACGCATGCCAATCAAGGCGTGGTGACCGCCACCGGCCTGCCGCCAGTGGACACCGATGGCAATGGCGACCCCAATGATGGCAACCAAACCACTGATATCGTGGTGCTGCCGCCGGGCAGTGTGGGAACACCCGTGCTTGGCATCAGCAAGACTCAGCTCTTCCCTGACGATGGCAACCGTGACGGGGCGTTGAACGCCGGCGAGACCATTCGCTATGTGCTCATCGTGCGCAACAGCGGCAGTGCAGTGGCGAATAATGTGGTGGTGACCGATGCACTGCCCGCGCTGCTGCAATTGAGCAATGTGGTCACTTCACAGGGCAGCTTGGTGTCTGCCGTGCCCAATATGATGGTGAACCTGGGCAGTATCGGTCCTGGGGCACAGGCCACCGTGACCGTCGACGCGCTCGTGCCGATCGGCACTGTGGCGGGCTCTTATCTGGTCAATGTGGCCACCGTAGAGGCCAGCAACATCAGCCCCACGCCGTCTAACCCTGTCAGCGTGCAAATACTTGCGCCTAGGCTGTTTGAGCCCCCCACGGGCTATAAAGTCGCCATTGATCGCGGGACACCGGTGGTGGAGTGGCGCATGTTCTGGTTCAACTCAGCCAATACCGCCGCCATGAATGTGCGTGTGTCTGATCCTCTGCCCAGCAATCAAAGCTATGTCGCGGGCAGCCTGCAGTGTTTGCCACGTGGCAGTTCGACGGTCTCCTTATGTGCTTACGACGCCAGCAGTCGGCGGGTGATGTACGAGGGCAGTCTGGGGCCTGATTTTGGCAAAACCACTGAAGCGGCGGCAGCCAATGAAGTGCTCATCAGCTTTAGAGTCAGCGTGCCAGAAAACGATCTTGGGCCCTTTGTCAACACCGCGCGAGTGAACTGGGACAACAACGGCAATGGCTTTATTGATGATGAGATGGACGGAGGGCAGGTGGCCATCTCCGCCACCGCCACCTTTATTCCCATACCCAAGGTTGTTCCTGTCCTGTCACGCCTGGGTCTTGCGGGCCTTATTTTGATGCTCTGTGCGTGGGCCTTGCTCAGAGCCCGCCGACAGACAAGGGATGGATTAGCGAGGCAAATTAGCGTGACATAATGTGGCACAACCTGAGGAGAGAAAATGGCGACTGCGGCAAATGTGGTGGTGTTTTTTATTGCACTCTTGCATGTGTATATTCTGGTGCTGGAGATGTTCCTGTGGGACACCCCCAAGGGCCACAGGGCGTTTCACCTCACGCCACAGTTGGCCAAAGACACCAAGGTGCTGGCCGCCAATCAAGGACTGTACAACGGCTTTCTTGCTGCCGGCTTGTTTTGGGGTTTGCTCGACACCCAGCAGGGCCTGACCATTAAAGTGTTTTTTTTAGTGTGTATTGCCCTGGCCGGAGTGTATGGCGCTTTGAGCTCAAATAAGAAAATTATTTTTATACAGACGCTGCCAGCCGTACTGGCCTTGTTGTTGCTGTACTTATCTTAACAATACCGAGCGCGCGTTCAGAGTGCTTGCCAACGTTGCGCTGCACTGTTGTCGTTTTCGCGGGCATCCACCCAGCGCGCCCCTTGCGGGGTGCACTCTTTTTTCCAGAACGGCGCACGTGTCTTTAAATAATCCATGATGAAGTGGCAGGCCTTGAATGCCTCTTCGCGATGGGCGCTGGCCACCAGCACCAGCACGATCTGATCGCTTGGGTTCAATGTGCCCACGCGGTGAATGATGAGGGTGTCAAGCAAAGCCCAGCGTTGCGCCGCTTCCACGCAGATGGCGTCCAAGGCTTTTTCAGTCATGCCGGGGTAATGCTCCAGGGTCATTTGTGACACACTGTCGCCCTCATTCAGATCGCGCACCACCCCCACAAAGCTCACTAATGCGCCAATGCGTGGATTGCCTGTGCGCATTTTGCCCATCTCTGCATTGAGGTCAAAATCATCCTCCTGCACACGCACTGTGTGGCCCATGCTAGCCTCCGGTCACGGGGGGTAGAAAGGCCACTTCATCTCCAGCCTGCAAGGCGTGCACTTGTTTTTTGTCCAGCATGACGTGGTTAAGTGCAAGATGAAACGCCTTGTTTTCAGCCAGCTCCCTGTCCCAAACCTCTCCGCGCGCGCGCAAGCTTTGCAACAGCTCGGCAGTGTCGGTCGCATGGATATTTTCTTGCGCCAAGCCCAAAACATCGCGCA
>JBDKJU010000228.1:0-2586 GCA_039796435.1 Pseudomonadota bacterium
GACTACCCCCAGCAGCAAGCCTCGCTTTCAGACCTTAGCCGGCAATTCGGTGGCCAGTGTGGTCAAGCTTGCTCAGGTCAAGGCCGAGGCTCTGCCACGCACGCCTACGGGCAACACTGAATTTGACCGCGTGCTCGGGGGAGGGCTGGTGGATGGGGCAGTCATCTTGCTGGGCGGGGACCCGGGGATAGGCAAATCGACCTTGCTCTTGCAAGTCACCGGCACGCTTTCGGCGAGTCACTTGGTGCTTTACGTCACCGGCGAGGAGTCGCCGGCGCAAGTGGCCATGCGGGCACAACGTCTGCACGTGCCTAGCGAAGGCATACAGCTGATGGCCGAGATTCGCCTGGAGACCATACTTGCGGTGATTGAGCAACTGGCACCTAGCGTGCTGGTGATTGATTCTATTCAAACCCTGTACACCGACAATCTGTCCAGTGCTCCTGGCAGTGTGAGTCAGGTGCGTGAGTGTGCCGCTGCCCTGACTCGTGCCGCCAAAACCCGCGGCATGGCGGTGATTTTGGTCGGACATGTGACCAAGGAAGGCACGATTGCCGGCCCACGTGTATTGGAACACATTGTCGATACCGTGCTGTATTTCGAGGGCGATACACACTCTAATTTTCGCCTCATCCGTGCCATCAAAAACCGCTTTGGCGCGGCCAATGAGCTGGGCGTGTTTGCCATGACTGAAACGGGTCTGCGTGAAGTGTCCAATCCCTCTGCGCTCTTTCTACCCAAACATCTGGAGCCAGTCCCCGGAACCGCCATTCTTGCCACCATTGAAGGCTCACGCCCCTTACTGTTAGAGGTGCAGGCGCTGGTCGATCAGGCGGTTGGGGGTGTGCCACGCCGGACAGCCATTGGCGTTGACGGACCACGCATCGCCATGTTGCTTGCCGTGCTCTCGCGCCACTGTGGCATTATCAGTCTAGGACAAGATGTTTATGTCAATGTGGTGGGGGGCATGCGGGTGGATGAGCCAGGCTCTGACCTTGCTTCTGCCTTGGCCATTTACTCTTCCTTGCGCAATAAACCTCTGCCCAAGGGCACG
Source organism: Pseudomonadota bacterium (assembly GCA_039796435.1). Taxonomy (GTDB): domain Bacteria; phylum Pseudomonadota; class Gammaproteobacteria; order Burkholderiales; family Casimicrobiaceae; genus JBDKJU01. The sequence continues at coordinate 1,055 of JBDKJU010000228.1, forward strand.
GCCATGATGGGCGAGGTAGGCTTGGGTGGGGAGATACGTCCGGTGCAACGCGGGCAAGACCGCATTCGTGAAGCTGCCAAGCTTGGTTTCGAGCGCATACTCGCCCCTGTTCAAAACATCAACAAAGGGATGAAGTTTGATATCGAAGTGGTGCCCGTGCCTAGATTGTCAGATGCGGTGGCCTGGGTGCAGGAGCAATAACAATATTTTGTGTTGACGCTTAAAAAAACCGATGCAAGAAAATGCACCAGTCTTTTTTCCTCTTTAATGCAGCCCTTTGGGTATTGACGACAATAACTTGCGTGTGTAGGCATGCTGCGGATTGGCGTAAATATCGTCTGAGTTGGCCACTTCCACCACTTCACCTTGATTCATGACCATCACCTGGTCAGAGATGTATTTCACCACGGCAAGGTCGTGCGAGATGAATATATAACTCAGTTGGTACTCATCCTGTAAGTCTTGCAGCAGATTGAGCACTTGCGCTTGCACGGAGACATCAAGGGCAGAGACAGATTCATCGCAAATCAGAATTTCAGGCTTCAAAGTCAGGCAGCGGGCAATGGCGATGCGTTGACGTTGCCCACCTGAAAACTCATGCGGGTATTTGTAAAAACTCTCAGGGGGCAGACTGACGCGTTTGAGCAGGGCGAGTGCCTGTGCTTCACGGTCTTTGGCATGTTCACCAATGCCGTGGATCAGCATGGGTTCAGTCAAAATCTGGCCAATGGTGAAGCGTGGGTTCAGTGAAGCGTATGGATTTTGAAAAATGATTTGTATGCGTCTTTTGTAAGGCTTGAATTCGGCTTCACTCATGCCGATGATGTCCTTGCCATCAAGCAGCACTTGTCCACTGCTGGCTTGATGCAGGCGCATCAAGGTCAGGCCCACCGTGGTTTTGCCAGAGCCAGATTCTCCCACGAGGCCAAGCGTCTTGCCCTTACGCAAAGAAAAACTAACATCCTTTACGGCCTTGAATTCCTTTTTGCTGAACAAACCGGTTTTGGTGTAAAAGTTTTTAGACAGGCCCTTGACCTCAAGAATAATCTCGTCGGATGGAGTCACCCCGCGTGCTCTTTGCTCCTCGGACAAAGCCTCGACCTTGCCCTGCATGAAATCTTCAATCACTGGTAGATGTTTGGGGCGGGTCTCTACATTGGGTCGGCAGGCGAGTAAGGCACGCGTGTAGTCGTCCTTGGGGGCGGTGAAGATGTCGCGCACCGAGCCCTGTTCACGAATTTGTCCATGCCGCATCACCACCACTTGATCTGCAAATTCGCCCACCACGGCGAGGTCATGGGTGATGAACAGCACCGACATTTGGTGTTTCTTTTGCAGCTGCGCGATGAGCTCGAGAATTTGTTTCTGGATGGTGACGTCCAAGGCCGTGGTCGGTTCATCAGCGATGAGCAGTTTGGGCTCGCAGGCAATGGCAATGGCGATCATGACCCGCTGCTGCTGCCCACCGGACATTTGGAAAGGGTATTTGTCAAGGCTGGTCCCTGGCTCAGGAATGCCAACTTCCTCAAATA
>JBDKJU010000229.1:0-6197 GCA_039796435.1 Pseudomonadota bacterium
TTCATAGGCAAACGCCTCAACCCGCCAATGCCGACAGATCTGCCACCTGTCTCAACGCCGACTGCAACTGGGTGAGCAAGAGCAAGCGATTGCGCTTCAAGGCCGGATCCTCCGCGTTCACCATCACATCGGTGAAAAACTGGTCGACGGGCTTGCCCAAGGCAGCCAAAGCCAGAAGATAATCGGTGTACTGTTGCGCCGCCAAGTACTGCTTGAGCCGAGGGCTCAACTCTGCTAATGCCTGGGCCAAGGCTTGCTCAGCCGGCTCGTGCAGCAGCTGCACATCCACCGTCCTTCTGTCGGTATCAACGCTATCAACGGCATCGGCGGTATCCGCCTTTTTAAGAATATTGCCCACGCGCTTATTGGCTGCCGCCAGACCTGCGGCTTCGGGCATGGCACTGAACGCCCGCACTGCCTGTAAACGCTCTGGCACCCGCAACACCACTTGCTCATCCACCGCCTGCACGGCTGCGACTTCTTGGGCACTATAGCCCTCGTCTCGCATGAGCCCGCTCAGGCGCTCGGCAAAATAAGTCACTAAGGCTTCGCTGGGGTCTTTGATGAGCGCGCCAAAGCTCGCTATTTGTGGGCCAATCAAATCGCGGCGCAGATCCACTGCCAATTGATTTTCACGCAAGAGACGCAACACCCCCAAGGCGTGGCGCCGCAAGGCAAACGGGTCTTTGTCTCCGGTGGGCACTTGCCCGATACCAAACAGTCCGATCAAGGTCTCAAGCTTATCCGCCAAGGCCAGCACCGTGCCCACCCCACCACGTGGCAAGACGTCGCCAGCAAAGCGTGGCTTGTAGTGATCGGCAATGGCATCGGCCACCGCGTCACTCTTGCCGTCGTTGTGGGCGTAGTAGCGGCCCATGATGCCCTGTAAGCTGGCAAACTCACCGACCATGAGGGAGAGCAAATCAGCCTTGCACAGACGCGCGGCCTCAGCCACCTCGCCAGTGATGTCCCCATATTTTGCCCGCACCGCAGGCAGTTGGGCAAGGCGCGTGGCAATGGCCTCCACCCGCTTGATGCGCTCGGCCTGTGAGCCCAGTTGGTTGTGGTAGACCACTTGCGCCAACTGCGGCAAACGCGCGGCCAGCGTGGTTTTTTTGTCGGTATCAAAGAAAAATTCAGCATCGGCCAAACGCGGTCTCACCACGCGCTGATTGCCTTCAATGATGCGGCTGGGGTCAGCCACCCGCATATTGCTCACGATCAAAAAATGCTGACTTAACTTGCCTTCTCGATCAAACAGTGGGAAGTATTTTTGGTTGGTGCGCATGGTCAAAATCAGACACTCCTGCGGCACACGCAAATAACGCTCTTCAAAAGCGCAGACATAAACAGTGGGCATCTCCACAAGGGCCGTCACCTCGGCAAGCAGGTCCTGATAATCGCCCAGATCAAGCTGCAATGCCGCCGCCTTATCCTGCAGCTGCTGCGCGATGCGCTGTTGACGCTCACCAAAGTGGGCAATCACCCCGCCTTGTGCATCCAGCTGTTGCGCGTATTGCTCAGCACTCTTGATCAGCACCTGTTGCTCGCCTTGAAAACGATGACCACGACAGTGCTGCCCAGCGGTGAGTCCCAGCAGGGTCAAGGGCAAGACGCGCTCGCCATACAGCGCCGTGAGGGTGGTGGCCGGACGCACAAACTGCACCGTGGTCGCGCCATCGGCAAGCTGGTAATTCATCAGTTTGGGAATAGGCAAAGCCGCCACGCTTTTGCTGAGCGCCGTTTGTGCCGCATCCTCTATGTGAGCACCACTTTTTTCTGACTGCACATAAAAGCTGTCGGCCTTGCCATCGTTCTCGGTGATGAGCACGGAAATGGGGGTGTCGGCAAAGCCCAGCGCAGTGAGTTTTTTACGCAATGCCGGAGTCTCTACGCCCTTGGCATCAAGGGCCACCGCCACCGGCAGCACCTTGATTTTGAGCTGCTGTGTGGGTGCCTGCGCCAGCACTTGGCTAATCTGCACAGCCAAGCGTCTAGGCGCCGCGTAACTGTGCACCACGCTGTCAGGGCTTAACAATCGGGCCTCGGCCAACTGTGCGCGCACGCCCTCGGCAAATGCCAGACCGAGATGGTTCAGAGCCTTGGGGGGCAGCTCTTCGGTGCCAATTTCAATCAATAGCGTATTCATGCTTGCCCCCCTGACGCGAGCATGGGGAAGCCCAAGCGCTCACGTGCCTCGTAGTAACTTTGGGCAATGGTTTTCGACAGGTTGCGTATGCGCCCAATGTAGGCAGCACGCTCGGTCACTGAAATCGCTCCGCGCGCATCAAGCAGATTAAAACAGTTGCCCGCCTTTAACACCATCTCATAGGCGGGCAACGCCAGTTTCGCCTCCATCAAACGCTTGGCCTCGGCCTCATATTGGTTGAAGTGACCCAGTAAAAGCTCGGCATTGGACTGTTCAAAACTGTAAGTGGACTGCTCAAATTCATTTTGGTGGAACACATCACCATAGCTCAAACGTCGCCCCTCATGCTCAGTCCACACCAAATCATAGACATTTTCCACCCCTTGCAGGTACATGGCCAAACGCTCAAGACCGTAGGTGATCTCCCCAGTGATAGGGCTGCAGTTAAGCCCCCCCACTTGCTGAAAATACGTGAACTGGGTAATCTCCATGCCATTCATCCACACCTCCCAGCCCAAGCCCCAAGCGCCCAAGGTGGGGTTTTCCCAATTGTCCTCGACAAAGCGCACATCGTTTTCTTGCAAGTTAAAACCCAGAACTTGCAAGGACTCTAAATACAAGTCAACGATGTTGGTGGGCGATGGCTTTAACACCACCTGAAATTGATGGTGCTGGTGCAGACGATTGGGGTTGTCACCGTAACGCCCATCTTTTGGTCGACGCGAAGGCTGCACATAGGCAGCCCGCCAAGGCTCTGGCCCCAAGGCGCGCAAAAAAGTGGCGGTATGCGAAGTGCCTGCCCCCACCTCTAAATCGATGGGCTGCAGAAGCACACATCCGTGCTTGCCCCAATGCTCTTGTAAACGCAGAATGATTTGCTGAAAACTGATCATGCTGGCATTTTAAAGGGCACACAGACACTCTCTGCTCGTAGGCCCATGCCGGCTTACGCTGCCACAGCCATGCGTTGCACGCGTGGGCGCGGTCGCTGAGCAGCCTGCCACAGGTCGTAAGCGCTTTGCATCCCCAGCCACAACTCTGCGCTGGTGCCCAGCAAGTCCGCGAGGCGCAAGGCCATATCTGCAGAAATGTCGGCATGCCCATGCAAGATGCGTGACAAATAGGCACGTGTCACATCGAGCTGGGCAGCCGCCTGCTTGACGCTAATTTCAGTCAACCACTCTTGCAACACCATGCCGGGATGGGGCGGATTGTGCATACGACTCATGAAGTATTTCCTTCCGTTTCAGTGATAGTCTTGGTAATCCACCAACTCAGCGTCAGTGCCTATAAAGCAGAACGTCAAGCGCCAGTTGCCATTTACCGTGATGGCCCAGTGCCCTATGAGGTCCCGCCCCTTAAGTGGGTGAAGCTTCCAACCAGGTACCGCCATGTCCTGCGGACCAGTCGCATGGTCAAGTGCGCCCAGTTGCAACTGCAGACGCTGAGCGTGGTCGGGACGGATGCCAGCCTTGCTGCCATGACGAAAAAAAGCCTCAAGACCTTTGTGCTGGAAGCGACGAATCATGCTGCATTGTATACAAGTTGTATACACTCCACAAACTACTCGAACGCAAACATCATTCGAAAGAATGCTTGACAAAACTAATACGTGTCCACCGGATCGACGTCAATGATAAAACGATTCGGTCTTTTCACCTCGGCGCTTAAAAACTCATGGCAATGTCTGAGGTGTTGGTGCAGCAGTGTTCTGTGTGTGCTTGAGATCAACATTTGCCAACGATAAAACTTGGCAATCTTCGCCAGCGGTGAGGGCACCGGTGGGTAACACCGCACGGCGGTCTCTGCCTGTTCCTGTTCCTGTGTTGGTGTTGATGTTGGTGTTTGTAGTTGCGCCAGACTTTGCCACAGGGCGTGCAAGGTCTTGCGCGCCAGCTCTGGCACGAGACTCTCCACCCGAATGAGTGCCAAATAGCTCTCCGGTGGCCAACCGTGGGCTGCCCGTTCGGCGAGGGCATTGGCCACATACTCCGCGCCCTGCCCTTGCACGATGGCCTGATACACGGGGTGTTGCGGGAAGTCGGTCTGGATGATGACTTCACCAGCAATGTCGCCACGTCCAGCGCGACCGGCCACTTGGGTGAGTTGGGCGTACAAACGTTCACCGGCACGAAAATCAATGCCAAACAGGGCTTCGTCTGCGCCCAACACCCCGACCAATGACAGCGCCGGAAAGTCATGCCCCTTGACCACCATCTGGGTGCCCAAAATGATGTCCACTTCGCGTTGCAAAATTTGCGCCCGCAGTTGCGGCCAGGCATCTTTGTTGCGAGTGCTGTCGAGGTCTATACGGGCGATGCGGGCTTGTGGAAAGCCCAGACGCACTTGCTCCTCAAGTTGCTGCGTGCCCGAGCCCATGGGCAAAAGTGGTTCTGTGGCACAGCTGGGGCAGCGGCGCGGCAGAGGAATTTTGTGGTCGCAACGGTGACAGTGCAAACGCTGCCCGATGCGATGAAAAATCATGGCGGCGTCACAGTGTGGGCATTGCCCATGCCACTGGCAATTACCGCAGACCAGACGCGGGGCATAGCCACGGCGGTTAAAAAACAACAGGCTTTGTTCGCCTTGCTCTAACCTGTGCACCAATGCCTTGTGAAGATGATGGCCGATGCCTTTGACAGGGGAAAGGGCTTTGCTGGGAGCGAGGATGATGCTGGGCAAGACTGCCTTACCCACCCGCTCTGGCAGACTTTGGTAGTTGTAGCGACGGCGCTGCACATTAGCCAAACTTTCAAAGCTCGGGGTAGCGCTGGCCAACACCAGAGGAATGTGCCGGTATTGAGCGCGTATCACGGCGAGGTCGCGAGCGTGGTAGCGCGGAGTTTCACCCTGCTTGTAGGCGGCATCGTGCTCTTCGTCAATGAAGATCAAGCCCAGACGCGGCAGCGGGGTAAACACCGCGAGACGCGTGCCCAGCACCAGGTCGGCCTCACCGCTGGCGGCCAAGGTGTGGGCACGATAACGTTCACCATCACTTAAGCGGCTGTGCATGACGGCGATGCGCAGCCCGGGCAGGCGGTTCTCTATGCGGGCCAGCCATTGCGGGGTGAGATTGATCTCGGGCACCAACATCAACGCCTGTTTGCCGCCAGCGATAATGGCTTGGGCAATGTCCAGTGCCACCTCGGTCTTGCCACTGCCAGTGACCCCATGCAAAACCGTGGTCTGGTATCGCCCCTCACTGCGCAGCACCTGTTGCACCACCTCCGCCTGTGCCCTGGTGAGCGCCCAAGCCGCATGCGCTGCTTGGCCTGCAGGGGTCTGCGCTTGGCTGGCACGCGGGCGCTTGGCCTCTGGCGGCAACATAAGCCCCAGACACATGCCCAAAGGGGCATGGTAGTAAGTGTGCATGAAGCGAGCAAGTTGCAGCAAGTCGTCCGGCATTTGCCCCAAGACACGCTCTATGCTTTTTAGCTCGGTGTAGGGGCTGCTGTGCAACAAGGCCAGCACCACGCCTTTCACTTGGCGTTTGCCCAAAGGCACCAGCACGATGCTGCCCACTTGAATATTTAATGCAGAGCTTATGGAGTAGTCATAAACGGCATCGACTGCGGCATGCACTGCGACCTGCGCTATGCCGGCTTCGAGGGCGCTCATTTAGCCCCCCTCTTTGACGAAAATATCGTTTATCGCGGCTAAGTTGTTGACTTCTTTAACACTTGTGAAGGCATCCCCAAAACTTGTGGATAAGTTCGGGGATAAAGCGCATTTGACACGCGCAAAGCCCCTAATAGCTTGAATAGGGCTGGACCTGCCTAAAGAGCGTGCACGTATTTTCACTTCAATAATAACAATGACTTACATTTGCATAACGCAGAAAATACAGGCCGCAGAAGACCTTGTTTGGGCGCACGCCAAAATGTGGACAAGTTCATCATCCGGGGGTGCAAAATCAATGTCTGACGCATGTATTTCCTTGTCCAGCCGCACTAGGCAGTGGTTCTGGAACGCAGGTGCACCTGTTCTATGAGATAGCTGACCAAATCCGGCGAAGCATTAGGCGTGATGCCATGTCCCAGATTAAATA